>JAABTE010000001.1 GCA_011390035.1 Desulfobacteraceae bacterium
ATCCCCCGAAACCGTATCGTCGCCTTCACCGGCGTCTCCGGCTCGGGCAAATCCACCCTCGCCTTCGACATCCTCTACGCCGAAGGCCAGCGCCGCTACCTCGAAACCCTGGCCCCCTACGTCCGCCAGTACCTCAAGATCCTGGAACGCCCCGAGGTGGACCGCATCATCGGCCTGCCCCCCACCGTGGCCATCGAACAGCGCATCAGCCATGCCGGCCGCCGCTCCACCGTGGCCACGCTCACGGAGATTTACCACTTCCTGCGCCTGCTCTTCACCAAGCTCGGAGACCGCCACTGCCCCGGATGCGGCCGGCCTCTTGCGGTCCAGACCCGCTCCGGCATCGTCTCGGCCATCCGGGAGAGGCACGGCGGCCGGAAAATTCACATACTGGCCCCCAAGGTCATCGGCCGCAAGGGCTTTCACAAGGATGTTTTCGCCAGGGCCGCCAGGCGCGGCTTTACCCGGGCCTATGTGGATGGCGCCATCGTTCAGATCACCCCCGGCATGGCCCTGAGCCGGTATCATGCCCACGACATCGCCCTTGCGATGGGGGAGGCGGCCGTTGCCGCCCCCGAGAATGTCGGCCCGGTCGGAACCGATCTGGACCTGCTGGTGGAGCGGGCCCTGGCCGAGGGCGACGGCGGCCTGATGGTCCTTGACGACAGGGGCGCAACGGAAACCTTCAGCATACACGGCCTCTGCCCCGCCTGCGGCATCGGCGCCGGGCCGCCGGACCCGCGTCTATTTTCCTTCAACAGCCCCCAGGGCGCCTGCCCCGCCTGCGACGGCGCGGGCGTTGCGGATGCGTCCGGCGAACCGGAAAACGGCGCCCGTGCCGGCTCAGCCTGTCCCGCCTGCCCCGCCTGCCAGGGCAGCCGTCTCCGGCCGGAGGCGTTGTCCGTCAAGGTGGGCGGCCTGTCCATCTGGGATCTGGTCCGCCAGCCGGCCGAGGGCACCATGAAGGCGCTGGGGGGCCTTTCGTTCCCGAAGCGCCAGGCGCCCATCGCCGACCCTATTCTGGCCGAGCTGACCGGCCGGATGCGGGTACTCCTGCGCCTGGGGCTGGGCTATCTGTCCCTGTCCAGAAGCGGCGACACCCTTTCCGGCGGCGAGGCCCAGCGGGTGCGGCTGGCCGCCCAGCTCGGCTCAAACCTGGTGGGCGTCTGCTACATCCTGGACGAGCCCACCATCGGCCTGCACCCGAGGGACAACCGCATCCTGATCGACGCCTTAAAGGACCTGCGGGACCGGGGCAACACCATTCTGGTGGTGGAACACGACGCGGAGATTGTCCGGGCGGCGGACACCATCATCGACCTGGGGCCGGGGGCGGGCCATCTGGGGGGCCGGGTGGTGGCCATGGGCACGGCGTCGGAGCTGGCCCGAAACCCGGATTCGATCACCGGTGCGCATCTGCGAAACGGCCCCCGCGCCGCCGGCGCCCGGGGCCGCGTTGCGCCGGACACGCCCCGCCTTCGGGTCATCGGGGCTTGCGCAAATAACCTGCGCGACATCGACGCGGCGTTTCCATTGGGCGGCCTGCTCTGCGTCACCGGGGTTTCCGGATCGGGAAAGTCCTCCCTTCTGAAGGAAACTGTTTACCGGGAGCTACAGGCCCGCCTTGCCGGAAAAAACGACGCCCCGGAATCCCCCGGCAGCGCCTGCCGCGGCATGGAGGGATGGGAGCGCGTTCAGCGGGTGGTGGAGGTGGATCACGCCCCCATCGGCCGCACCCCACGCTCGGTGCCCGCCTCCTACGTCAAGTTCCTGGGAGAGATCCGCAACCTGTTCGCCGGCACCCGCCAGGCCCGCGCCCGCGGATACGCTCCCGGCCGCTTCTCCTTCAACGTGGCCGAGGGCCGCTGCCCCGCCTGCGACGGCCAGGGCGCCTTAAAGACCACCATGAGCTTTTTGCCGGACGTGTATGTCTCATGCGAGGTCTGCGGCGGCCGGCGCTTCAACCCGGATACCCTGGCCGTCACCTACAAGGGCCGCGCCATCTCCGAGGTCCTTGAGATGACCTTTGCCGAGGCCACCACCTTCTTTGCCGCCGTGCCCAAAATCCGGCGGGCCGTCCAGTTCGTCTCGGATATCGGCCTGGGCTACCTGCGTCTGGGCCAGCCCAGCCCCACACTGTCCGGCGGCGAGGCCCAGCGCATCAAGCTGGCCCAGGAGCTGGCCCGGCCCGGTCGGGGCCACGCCTTCTACATACTGGACGAACCCACCACCGGCCTGCACCCGGCGGATGTGGAAAAGCTGCTCACAGTGCTTCAGGCCCTTGTGGACGGCGGCAACACCGTGGCGGTGATCGAACACAACCTGGAGGTGATCGCCGCCGCGGACTGGATCATCGATCTGGGGCCGGAAGGCGGCGCGGAAGGCGGGCGGGTGGTGGCGGAGGGGACGCCGGCGGAGCTGGCGCGGCGAGGGAATGTGTCGCACACGGGGCGGTATCTGGCGCGGTACCTTTCGGGGAGAACCGGGGGCGCGTGAGGCATATTGGCGAAAAAGGAGAACGCCTATAATATCAACATAAAATTGGCTGAAAGTTCAGTGTTAAATTCCGGAATTTAGCTTTCCGGCAAGCCCTGCCTCTATCCTTGTATGAAGCCGGCTTCTTTGAGGACTATTTCGACGGCAAAGACGATGCTCTTTCGAAGTTCTGGCATAAGATATTTCTTTCTGATTTGGGAGTCGAATGACCACGGGCTGGGCGTATACCGGGCTATAGAGCCTGCGCATAAACTCAGCGGCTGAGCCGCTGGCAGCCAATAATTTTGCTTTGGCACTACATGGCATTACAAGCCTGTAGCCTCGTTCCTTGACAATATGGCGGAAATTTTGGTGGCGCATCGATTTTTATGAGAAATTATTCATAATTCCAGCCTTCTCAAGGGACTGGAGGGCCACCAGCCGGTTTTCCACCTTGTCCGTCTCCAGGGAATCGAGCAGGCAGGCCACGGCGCAGGCGATGCGCAGCCCCCTTGACTCGCCCATCTCCCTTATGCCCATTCCTTTGCGCGCACCTCGTCGATGATCTTGAGCAGTGCGTGATCGCGCTTATCGAAAAGCCATCTGGATGTGTATCGGGACATCAATCTCCACCATTTTTCTCCCCCCGCCGCGGGGCGGACAGCGTCATGATTTTGGCCTCCTCCGGCGCTTTCAAAGATCTGGTCCATCTCCGCGCAGGCGGCGCGGATGGCATCGGGTCGGATAGAATGGCGCTATGGGAATTTGAACAGAATTAAAGTATCTATCAGGGACAGTCAACAATGTAAAAAAAATGCCATTCGGTTCCAAGATTATTTTTAAGGGATAGCTCGAATTATATGACCATAATGATCCATAGCTCATATCATGTATGAGATGCGAAATATCAATCCCAAGCCTTGCCACCGGATAAAATGTCTGTTATTATAGAAGGTCATTTTTAAGAAAGGGATTCGGGCATTCGACACAAAGCCCCGAATCACGGCTCGTCAATTCACGGCTCGTCAATTCACGGTTCCTCAATTCAATGACCATGCGAAAAAACAAACTCAGAAAAAAGCCGGCGGCGAATCGCCGCTTCCTATTCGGCCTCACGGGGTGCCTGATCGCCCTGGCCGCCCTGGGCCTCATTGCGGCCGCGGGGGCGGGGGGGGCGGCCTGGTGGGCTCTGCGCCACTTCAGCCAGGATCTGCCCGGCATCGCCGCCCTTCAAAACTACCGGCCGCCGCTGGTCACCACCGTATATGCGTCCAACGGCGAAAAGATCGCCGAGTTTTATAAGGAGCGGCGCTTCCCCGCCCCCCTGGAAAAGATGCCAAAACACCTGATCCATGCCTTCGTGGCCGCCGAGGACGCCCGGTTTTTCAGCCATCCGGGGGTGGACATCCGCTCCATCGCCCGGGCCGCCATCCAGAACTGGAAGGCCGGCCGGGTGGTGCAGGGAGGCAGCACCATCACCCAGCAGGTGGCCAAGTACTTCCTGCTCACGCCGGAGCGCAGCTATCGCCGAAAGATCCGGGAGGCCATCCTGGCCCTGCGCATCGAAGATACCCTGCCCAAGGAAAAAATCCTTTACCTCTACCTGAACCAGATCTACCTGGGCCACGCCGCCCACGGCGTTCAGGCGGCCGCGGAAAACTATTTCGGCAAGAACGTGGACCAGCTCGCCCTGGCCGAAAGCGCCATGCTGGCCGGCCTGCCCCAGGCCCCCAGCGATTATTCGCCCTTTCACCATCCGGACAAGGCCAAAGACCGCCAGAAATATGTGCTGGGGCGGATGGTGGCCGAGGGCTACATCAGCCGGTCCCAGGCCGACGCGGCCGAGGCCCTGAAGCTGGACATCAAGCCCCGGCGAAATTATTTCCGGGAGCAGGTGCCCTTTTACACCGAGCATGTGCGCCGCTACGTTGTGGATAAATACGGCGAGGACGCGCTCTACAACGGGGGCCTTCAAATTTACACGGCCGTTGACATCGCCATGCAGAAGGCCGCCCGCCGTGCCGTGAACCGGGGCCTGCGGGAGCTGGACCGGCGCCACGGCGGCTACCGGGGCGCCCCGCGGCGCCTGGAAGCCGACGCCGTTGACGCCTTCATCGCGGATATGAAATCCGACCAGGAGTTCGACCCGCCGGCGGAAGGCGGCATCCTGATGGCGGTGGTAACCCATGTGGACATGGCCGCGGAGCGGGCCGAGGTGGCCGCGGGGAACCTGAGCGGGTCCCTTTCCACGGCCCGCATCCGGTGGGAGCCCGATGTGGCGCCCAAGCGGCTTCAGAAGGGCGACGTGGTGGAGGTTACGCTCAAAAAGGTGGGCGAGGCGCCGGACCGGTGCGAATTCGCTCTCTCCCAGACGCCGGAGTCCGAAGGCGCCCTGCTGTGCATCGAAACCGGCACCGGCCTGGCGCGGGCCATGGTGGGGGGCAAGGATTACAAAAGCAGCCAGTTCAACCGGGCGGTGCAGGCCCGACGGCAGCCCGGCTCGGCCTTCAAGCCCATCATCTACGCCGCCGCCCTGGACAAGGGCTACACCCCGGCGTCCGTGATCATCGACAACGCCGTCATTTACGAGGGCCGCGGCCACCGGGGACACGCCTGGAAGCCGAAAAACTACGACCGGACCTTCCATGGCCCCATCCTTCTGCGAAAGGCCCTGGCCAAGTCCCGGAACCTTTCCACCATTCAGATCCTGCACGACATCGGCGTCGATTACGCCGTGGACTACGCCCGGAAGCTGGGCATCACCGCCGACCTGTACCCGGACCTGTCCCTGGCCCTCGGGGCCTCGGGCGTATCGCTGCTGGAGCTGACCCGGGCCTACAGCGTCTTTGCCAACCTGGGGCGGCTTATCGAGCCGGTCTTTGTCACCCGGATTCTTGACCGGGACGGCAACGTGCTGGAAGAGGCCCACACCCAGGGCGAACGGGTCATCGAGGCCGCCACAGCCTACCTGATGACCAGCCTGCTCCAGAGCGTGGTTCAGGAGGGCACCGGCGCCCGGGTGAGGGCCCTGGGCCGGCCGGCTGCCGGCAAAACCGGCACCACCAATGACCTGCACGACGCCTGGTTCATGGGCTACACCCCCGGCTTTGTCACCGGCGCCTGGGTGGGATACGATCAGGAGCAATCCCTGGGCGCCAAGGAAACCGGCGCCCGCGCCGCCATCCCCATCTGGCTCGAATTCATGCAAAAGATTTTAGAGGGAAGGCCGGAGCGGAACTTTAGCGTGCCCGAGGGCGTGGTCTTCGCCCGGATCGACGCGGAAACGGGCCTTCTGGCCCTGGACGAAACCCCCAGCACCCGCTTTGAAAACTTCAAGGCCGGCACCGCCCCCACCCAATACACCCAGCCCCCCGGCGCCGTAAGCGACGCGGGCAGCTTCTTCAAATCAGACATGTAGTGCCAGGGATCGGGTGGAACGCCCCGCCCGATTGCCAATGAATCCCGTTTATTCACTAAAACTGTAAGAAAAATTCTTACGTTAAAATCAGAATTCCTCGAATTTACATCCCCTGGCCGATTCTGATAAGAATGGATGCAACGCTACGGCCTGTCTTCCGCCGGATTTGCGTTTCCAGACTAAAGATGGTATGAGTATGCATCATGTTCCAAACCACCTCACATTCCAAAAGGAGGAGCACATGAGATTCACCAAACCGTTTTTTCTCACCCTGACGGCGGCCGCGGCATGCCTGTCCCTGGCGTTTTCCACGGACGCTTTCGCCAGAAAACTGATCGTCTTCGGCGGCGGGCCGGCCGGCGGCACTTTCCAGGTGGTGGCCAACGCCATCCAGACCTACAAGCCCGTCAAGCAGCTTGAAGACTACAACGTCAAGGCCCAGTCCTCCGCCGGCTCGGTGGAGAACCTGCGGAAGGTCAACGCCGGCAAGTCCCATTTCGGCGTTGTCTATTCCGGTCACGCTTACCTTGGCCGGCACGGCCGGATGAAGAACGACACCGCCAAATACGAGGATGTGCTGGCCGTGGCCTACCTGTACGGCGCCCCGGCCCAGTTGGTGGTGCGGGCCGACGCGAACATCAACAGCACCAAGGATCTTGCGGGCAAGAAGGTGGGCGTGGGCAACGCCGGCTCCGGCGCCTTTGCCAACTGCGAGCTGTTCTTCAGCCACATGGGTGTCTGGGACAAGATCGAGCGCAACGCCATGGGCTATAACGACGCGGCCGCGGCCTTCGGCAACAACCAGCTCGACGCCTTCTGGCTGTTCACCGCCTTCCCCAGCGGCGCCGTCATCATGGCCGCCCAGACCAACGACATCAAGATGGTGGACCTGAGCGCCGACGCGGAAAAATCGGGCTTCTTCGACGAATATCCCTACTTTTCCAAGCTGGTCATCCCCGCCGGCACCTACCGGGGCGTGGACGAGCCGGTGACCTCCTTTCAGGATTCAACCCTTTGGGTGGCCAACGCCGACACGCCGGAAGACGTGGTCTATAAGCTGCTGTCCATCCTCTACACCGACGAGGGGCTCAAATACATGGTGAGCCAGAAGAAGACCTTCAAGGAGATGAGTATCGAGACCGGCACCAACGGCATCGTAACGCCCTATCATCCCGGCGCCATCAAGTTCTGGCGGGAAAAGGGCAAGCTGAAGTAAGCTTCCCCCCGCTTATTGTCGATCGTTCACTGGAAGAGCGGGCCGCCCCGGCCCGCTCTTCCCCAGACCGTGACCATTCGGATAAAATCCCATCCCAGCATAAAGGTCGTTTTTAAAAGCGAATCCGGGAATCCATAACCGGATGGACACCCTCCACCAAAAGCGGACAGGTGTGAAAAGTGTATGGAAAGCTGAAGCATTTTGAAAAGGTTATCTTCGATGTCCTGTCGGTCTTCCTGATTCTCTTTTATTCCTACTCGGCGGTCATGGAGCCCGCCGCAACCCAGTACCACCGCGGCATCTATGTGATTATCACCTACATCCTGGTCTTTTTGACCTACCAGTCCAAAAGCGTTCCCGGGCGGGTACTCGACTACCTGCTTATTATTGCCAGCGCCGTCACCGTCGGCTACTGGATGTTCAATTTCGAGGCCATCAACTACCGCACCGGCGCGGAAACCCCCTTCGACATGGGCATCGCCATCGTGGGCGTACTCATCGGCGTGGAGCTGGCCCGGCGGGTGGTGGGCAGCGTCTTTGTGATCATCGGGGCGATTATGCTGCTGTACGGGGTCTATGGCCCCATGGCGCCGGAGATCGTCGCCCACGCCGGGGCCTCCTTTCCCGAGCTATGCACCTCCATTTTTTATAAAAGCGACGGCGTGTTCGGCATCATGGCCAACGTGCTGGCCACCTATGTGCTGCTGTTCGTGCTATTCGGCGCCTTCCTGGAAGCCTGCGGCGCCCAGCGCTTCTTCATCGATTTTCCCCTTGCGGCCGTGGGTCACAAGGTGGGCGGGCCGGCCAAGGTGTCGGTGATCGCCTCGGGCCTTTTCGGGTCCATCTCGGGCAGCGCCATCGCCAACACCGTTTCCACCGGCACCTTCACCATTCCCATGATGAAAAAGGCCGGCTTCAAGCCCCACATCGCCGGCGGCATCGAGCCGGCCGCCTCCATCGGCGGGATGTTCATGCCCCCCATCATGGGCGCGGGGGGCTTCATCATGGCCGAGCTGACGGGCGAGCCCTACTCGCGCATCATGATGGTGGCCATCTTCCCGGCGCTGATGTACTTTTTCAGCGTCTTTGTCATGGTCCACTACGAGGCCAAAAAAGATAACGTGGTGGGCGAGCGCCACGAGCGCGGGGCATGGGACATTCTGAAAACCGAATGGCTCTACACCATGCCGCTGATCATCATCACCATCTTCATGCTCACCGGCTACTCTCCCGGCTACTCTGCCATTTTGGGGCTGGCCACCTGCGTGGCCATCAGCTTCAAGGAGAAGGAAACCCGCATCGACCCGACCCTGGCGGTGATCATGGGGCTGATTTTGATCCGGGGCATCGCCATGTACGCGCTCCAGAAAACGGTGGGGGCGGGCTATCTGGACGCCGATGTCCTCAAGCAGTTTCAGATGTACACCCGCACCACGAACCTGTTCATATACGGGCTGATCATCTGCCTGTTCATGGCCTGGCTCCGAAGAGACAGCCGGGAAAATTCTCGCATCGAGCTGGCCCGGTTCGTAAAGGCGGCCCGCAACGGCACGGAAAACAGCCTGAAAATCGGCGCCACGGTGGGCGTGATCGGCATCATCATCGGCGTACTCACCTTCAGCGGCCTGGTACTCACCTTCGCCGATATCGTCATAGAGCTGGCCGGCGGCTCGCTGCTGATGACCATCATACTCATCGCCCTGGCCTCCCTGGTTCTTGGCATGGGCGTGCCCGTTACGGCGGCCTATCTGATCACCGCCGTGGTGGCGGTGCCGGCCCTTATCCATCTGGGGGTCAACCAGATCGCCGCGCACATGATCGTGTACTGGCTTTCCCAGGATTCGAACATCACGCCGCCGGTCTGCATCGCGGCCTTTGCCGGGGCCACCATAGCCAAGGCCAACATGTGGCGGACGGCCTTCGCCGCGTTCAAGTTCGCCAAGTTCCTGTATCTGGGGCCCCTGCTGTTCGGCTATGTGCCGGCCTTCACCCTCAACGGCAGCACCCTCGACATCATAAAGGCGTTCGTGTATATTATCATTGGCACCTATGCGTACTCATGGTTTTTGAGCGGCATCTGGATCAAGCCGCTCAAGGCCCGTCTGTTCGCCGGCAAGCCCGCGGCATAGATTTCGCATGGGACGGAAGACGGAATCGGGCGCGTTCCGAAGGGGAACGCGCTCCATCCGTCATGGATGGCACCATTAGAATAAGGAAAAGCGAAAATGGACCTGCCCCCGGTTGAAATCAAAAAAATTCTGTACGCCACGGACCTTTCGGAAAATGCCCGGCGCGCCTTCGCTTACGCGGCGAGCCTTGCGAACCTGTATGGCGCCGAGATCCTGCTGCTGCATGTGCTGGCGGAAGACACGAAGATGGAAGCGGGCATCGTGGGCTACATAGGCGAGGAGCGGTGGAACAGGATCAAGGAACAGAACCGCCAGGAGGCCAGGGAGGCGCTCATCAGCAAGAAGCGGGACAATGTCGCCCTCCGCATGGGCTTGGAGCAGTTCGTGGAAAACGCCCAGCCGACACCCAAGGGCGAGGGCCGGCTGCCCGCGGACGAGATCCTGCTGACGCGGGGAAAGCCGGAAGAGCAGATCCTGCGGATTTCCGAGGAGCGCAACTGCGATCTTATCGTCATGGGCACCCACGGCCATGGGGTGATCGCAGACGCCATGATGGGCAGCGCCGCCCGGCGGGTGATCCGGCGCTCCCGGATTCCGGTGCTGGTGGTGCGCCTGCCGGACGAGGAGTAAAAACTGCCAGGCTTTAGGGAGATTTTAATTGCAAAAATACCGCATCAGAGTGATGGGGATCATCAGGCCGCGCTTATCAAGCTACGCCAAGCCGCATGGCCGGGGAATGAATCCCCCGGATAGAAAAGCCCTTGACGCGCTCTGGGCGGAGGAGGCTGAGCGTAGAATTGATGCCTTTGAGAACGGCGAGATAGGATCAAGACCGGCTAGCGAGGTGTTTGAAAGTATCGAAAAGAATATGCGCAGCAGAGACCTAAATACTGGATGAAGCGCGTGCGAAAGCATTAATATTTATTCGACCGCCCGGCTTTATTCGCCCAGGGTAACTGAAAAATCGGCCGCGGCAGGATCCGCCACCACGCGAACGGGCCTGCCCGACAGGGCCGACAGGCGTTGGATATTTTCGTTTTTCATGCCACGCAGGGCGCTGATCCTGCGGGGATGGACGCGGAAGACCACGGGGCCGGGGCCGGCGGGGCGGGCGGTTGCGGTCAGCGCCCGCTCCGCCAGTTCCAGATAGATGGCGGACAGAACCAGGTGGCCGAAGGCCGGATGATAGGGGCCGGCCACAAGGGCCGCTCCGGGAGACAGGTCCGCCCCCGCCTGAAGCCCCATGCGGATGACGGGAATGGACCGATTTCGAAACATCTCGTGAATCCGCGCCGCCAGGCAGACGCATCGGGAAAGGTCCATGGGAGCGTATTCTCCTTTTTCATGCCATCGCGCCAGGACGCTGCCTTTCAAGACCACCGTAGGATAGATCCGCGCGCCGTCCGGTTTCAAAGCCGCCATGGCCTCCGCGGACGCCATGGCGCCGGCCGCGTCGTCTCCGGGAAGCCCCAGCATCATCTGCAGCACCACCGAATAACCCGCCGCTTTCAACAATCCCACCGCCCGCGCCGTTGTCGCGGCATCATGCCCCCGCCGGGCCGCCGCCAGAACGCGGTCGCTCATGGACTGGGCGCCTATTTCGACACAGGAGACGCCATAGCTTGAAATAAGGTTCAACCGATCGGAATCGATGGTGTCCGGGCGGGTGGAAAAACGGATGCCATGGACCTTTCCCGCGTCTATCCATGCCTGGGCCGCTTTGAGGAGGCAATGGAGGATGGGGAAGGGGAGCCCGAGGAAATTGCCGCCGTAAAAGGCGATCTGGATCGGATGGCGGTTCGGGGGTCCGGTGGTCGGGCCGGCGTGGAGGCCGGTGGTCAGGAAGGATTGGACGCGGGCGTTGATGGCCGCCGGGTCGGGAATTGCCGGGAAGGCGGAGGCTGTGATGGCCGTTTGATCACAGAAGGCGCACCGGTGCGGGCAGCCGGCGTGGGGGATGAAAATGGGAATGAACAGGGGCTTTGGGGCGTTTTTCGGGGGCATGGGGATCGCCCGCCTTTGGGCTGTCACGGGGGGAGCCGGAATGGGTGGCGCTATCCGGCGTTGTGGCCGGACAGTCTTTTCAGGGCCTGGCGGGCGGCGTCCTGTTCGGCCATCTTCTTGCTCTTGCCCTCGCCCTGGCAGGTGACGCCGCATACATCGATGCGCACCACGAAGGTCTTGTCGTGATCCGGGCCGAGTTCGGCCGCGACGGTGTAAACGGGCATGTCCCGGTGGTCCAGTTGCACATATTCCTGGAGCTGGCTTTTGAAATCGCCGCCGCTGATGACCGCTTTCAGATCCCCCGCAAGGGGGGTGAAATGGGCGTTGAGGAATCCCTGGGCCGCGGCGAATCCGCCGTCCAGGTAGATGGCGGCCGTGAGCGCCTCCAGGGTGTCGGCCAGGATGGATGGCTTCTGCCGGCCAAGGGTCTGCAACTCGCCCTTTCCCAGTTGGATGTGGCCGCCCAGGCCCATGCGCCGGGCGATGGCCGCCAACTGGTTTTCGTTCACCAGGTTGGCCCGCATACGGGAAAGATCTCCCTCGGACAGGTCGGGATACTGGTCCATGAGCATGTGGCTCACCGCCAGGCTCAACACCGCGTCGCCAAGAAACTCGAGCCGCTCGTTGTCCTTCAGGCCCTCGCCGGGCTGCTCATTCACAAAGGAGCTGTGACGGCACGCCTCCGACAGGAGGGAAGGGTTGGTGAAGGCGTAGCCGATCTTTGTTTCCAGCGGCCCCGGCTTGCTCGCCCGGCCCGCCCGAATGGATCTGGACGATTGGGGGGATCGGGTCGGTTTTTCCGGTTTCATCGCCACCCCGCGGCGGGATCATCGGTTTTGCGCGGAGCGGCCAGCCGCTCCATGAGCCGTTCATAAAGGTCGTATGGGACGCTCAAATCCCCCTTGCCCACCCCCAGGCGGATATCCGGCGTGAAATCGCCGTGAAAATCGGTGCCGCCGGTCATCGCAAGACCCAGGTTTCGGGCGATGCGGGCGTATCTTGCCGTCTGGGCGGGGGTGTGTTCCGAATAGTATGCCTCGATGCCTCCGAGGCCCATGTCTGTCAGGGCGGCCACCAGGTCCTCAATGGTGGCCCCGCCGCCGGGAGAGACCAGGACCGGGTGGGCCAGAACGGCCACGCCGCCTGCCCCCGCGATGGCCGCGATGGCCGCGTCGCACCCCACGCGATACTTGTCCACAAAGGCGGGCCTGCCCCGACCCAGGAAACGGTCGAAGGCGTCGTCGATGGAGGCGGCGCGCCCGGCGTCCACCATCAACTGGGCGATGTGGGGGCGGCCCAACTGGCCGTCGGCGCCGAAGCGCTTTCGCAGGGCGTCCGGCGCCAGGGGCATGCCGAGGGCGTTGAGTTTTTCAAGGATGGCCGGATAGCGGTTTTCGCGTGAGCGCTGGAGCCGCGAGAGGGTCTGATTCAGTTGGGGATCGTTGATATCGAAGCCGTAGCCCAGCAGATGGAAGCTGCCAGCGCACGGGATGCGCGGCGGCGGCTCGGCGCTGATTTCAACGCCGGAAAGAAAATCGATGCCGGACCGCTCCGCCAGGGCGAGCGCCTCCCTGGAACCGTCCAGCGTGTCGTGATCGGTGATGGCGATGGCGCCCAGGCCGGCGGCCCGGGCCAGGGCGAGTATTCGGGCCGGCGAAAACGATCCGTCGGAGGCGCTGGAATGGATGTGAAGGTCGATTTTCACCGTTTCTCCGTGTTTCAAGGTATTACAGTCCTAGCGCTTTCTCCTTGGCCTCCTCCTTGGTCTTGCAGTCGATGCACTGGGTGGTGACCGGCCGTGCCTTGAGCCGCTCAATGCTGATGTCTTCGCCGCACTCCTCGCAAATGCCGAAGGCGGCGTTTTCAATCCGGCCCAGAGCCTTTTTGATCTTCTTGATCAGCTTGTGCTCCCGGTCCCGGATGCGCAGCATGAAGTTCCGGTCCGCCTCAAGGGAGGCTCGATCGGTGGGATCGGGAAAGGTATCTTTCTGGGCCGTCATGCCGGTGACTGTCTCTTCGGCCTGGGCCAGCAGGGATTCCAACTGTTCCTTCAACAGGTTTTCGAAATATTCGATGTCCGCTTTATCCATGGGGAAACCTCTTCATATAGGGAAATATCTTTTCCCGCTGGGAAACCTTTACATTATAAAAGGTATATGGTTAACATATTTGTTTTCCCATGTAAAGTCATAAATGCTCCCTCCGGGAGGCCGGCGCCGAATTTTCTCGGGAAACGCCGCTTTTCCACCCGATCCGGGGCGGTTATTGGCGGCCCCTCGCCCCTTCGCCGTCCAAGCCGTCCACCGGCGCTATGCGACAGGGGATGCCCTTTAGCGCCGGGGTTCCGAATGCCTTTCCAACGGTTTCGGTATCGGTGAGCATGTTGTAGTTGGCCCGGTCCCAGTCATACAGGGCATCGGCCGACGCCTCCGGGAACCACCAGCCGTAGGCCGCCACCACCACGCCGGGTCGCGCCCGGTCCGTCACCCTGGCGTTCTGGATAATGGCGCCCAGGGGCGTCTCCACCCGGATGGGATCGCCGTCGGCTATGCCGTGGTCCCTGGCAGTATCCGGATGGAGCCGGGCCAGGGGGCGGGGGCTTTTTTCCCGCAGTCGAGTCATCCACCGGTACGAGGAATGCAGATAGCAGGGGTCCTTGGCGCTGGTGAGAATGAGGGGGAAATCGGGCGCCGCCGGCGGCTCGCGATACTCTGGAAGAGGGGAAAGGCCCATCTTTACGGCCCCATCCAGCCGAAGGGCCACCTTGCCGTCGGGCGTGGAAAAGCCCTTTTCCCGGTACTTGTAGTACCGCTCCGGCCCTTTCAGATAGCCCTTTTCCGCAAAGGCGGCAAAATCGAGGCCGGCCGGCGCCAGCGCCGCTTCAATCAGCCCCGCCCCGTCCGCGGGCCAGTCGGCCGGGTCGGTGATCATCGCCCCCAGGCGCGTCAGGATGTCCAGGTCCGGCCGGCATTCCGGCGGCGGTTCCACGGCCCTGGGCCGGGCCAGGAGAATCCCGTGGCCGAGGCCGTAATGGCCGATGTCGTCGAACTCGAAGCCCGTGGCCGCCGGCAGCACGATGTCGGCCAGGGCGGCGGTGGGGGTCATGAACAGCTCCGAGACGGCGATAAAATCCAGGGCCATGAGGGCGGCTTTGGTTTCGGGGCTGTTGGCCCAGGTAATCAGCGGGTTTGAACACTGAACATAGGCGGCCTTGACAGGGTAGGGCTTGCCCGTGAGAACGGCCCGCTTGAAGTAGGTGGGCGGCACGGTCATCAACCGGTGGATGGCGCCGTGGTGGGCGTGGATCATCTCCTTGCGCTTGTTCGGAATCCGGTCCGCCCGCACAAAGGGGCCGAGGCCGAGGGCCGGCGGCTCCTCGGCATGGATGTTGCCCCCCGGCGCGTCCAGATTGCCGCAAATGGCCATCAGGCAGATCAGTGCCCGGGCCGCGTCGAAGTTGGACGGGGACTGCTCGATGGCGTTGCCCCACTGGATGGCGGCGGGCCGGGACCGGGCGTACAGGCGGGCCGCCGAAACGATGTCCTCCGCCGAAACGCCGGCGAGCGCCGCCCCGCGCTCCGGCGGATAAGCGGCCACATGAGCGGCAAGGTCGGCAAAGCCCGTGGCGTGGTTTTCCACGAAATCGGCGTCGTAAAGCCCTTCTCCGATGATCACGTGGAGCATGGACAGGGCCAGCGCCGCGTCCGCGCCGGGCCGGACGGGCAGCCAGAGGGCCGCCCTTTCGGCCAGTTCCGTTCGAAAGGGGTCCACCACCATCAGGTCGGCCCCGCCGGCCAGGGAGCGCAGACACCCGCTGGCGATCATCCCCTCCTCGTTGGTGGCGGTGATGTTGCTGCCCCAGAGGACCACAAGGGACGTGGGGTTGTGAAAATCGGCCACGGGATAAAAGCCGCAGGTGTGCAGGCCGGTGATCTCCCGGGGGGCGTGGCAGACATCCTGCACCGCCACCAGGTTGGGGGAGCCGAACAGGTTGGCCAGGCGGATGAGGGCGAAGTGTTCCAGGCCCTTGGGCATCCCCTGGCAGAAGGCGACGGCCCGGGCGCCGTGGCGCTCCCGGATCTCAAGGAGCCGCTCGGCGATGGCGGCAAGGGCCGTCTCCCAGGAGATCCGCTCCCAGCGGCCGCCGCCCCGGGCGCCCGTGCGCCGCAGGGGGTGGCGCAGGCGGTCCGGGTGGGTCAGCCGCTCGGCGGCCCGCATGCCCTTTAGGCAGGCGTAGCCCCGGTTTAAATAGCCATCTGGGTCGCCCTTGATTTTCACGATGGCGTTGCCGGACACCCCCACCAGCAGGGCGCATCCGCCGTGGTCCATTCGCGAGCAGTGGGTTCTAATCCAGTGAATCGGGTCTTTCGAAAGTGTCATTGATTCGCTCTCCTCCATCCCCTCCCCCCGGCATCCTTGGCAACGCGAAAAGCGGGACGCCTCCGGGGAACGGGAAATGCGTTTTTATCCATCCGCGTGAACCACCATGGCGGCCGGCACCAGGTCCACCCGCTCCCGTATCCAGACCATCAGGTCCCGAAGCGCGGCCAGGGTGGCCGGGTGGGGGTGGCCGATGGCCACCGCCTCGCCCATGGATTGGGCCGTCCGCACCGCCAGAAGCGCCTGGGAGCGGATCGACGCCGGGTCCGGGTCATGGTCCAGGAAGATGTCCCGGCCCGCAAAGGGCAGCGCCAGCAGGCGGGCCACGGATCCGCACCGGCTTTCGGCGGTGGTCTCGCTGTCGATGAAGAACATGCCCCGCTTGCGCAGGGCGGACATAATCCGATACAGGTGAGCCGGCCGGGTGGTCAATCGGGAGCCCATGTGGTTGTTGACGCCCACGGCGCCGGGCACCGCCGCCAGGCCGGCTGAAAGGGCCTGGTCCAGCGCCATTGGGATCATGGCGTCCAGCAGCGCCCCCGGCCCCGGGTCCCGATGCGGGTATTCCACCGGCTCCATGGGCAGGTGGAGCATGATCTGGACCCCCCGCTCCCGGGCCACCCGAAGCACCGCCTCCCGATGGGGCGCCGCAGGCAGCACGGAAAAGGTTATGCCGCAGTCCAGCTCGGCCAGGGCCTCGGCCATGGCCGGATCATAGCCCATGTCGTCGATGATCAGCGCCAGGCGGGGGCGGCGGGATGAGGGAGGGGCGGGAATGGGAGCGGACGGTGGACGCGGGTCGTTATCGGGTGAAAAGGCGACATTGTAATGGCGGGCTTCATGGGGGGGCCCGACGGCCGGCGCATGGAACACTACGGCAAAAACGATCACCAGGGCGGCGAGGCCGGGGACGGCCCATGACAAAACATTTCTCATAACGGCCGCAAGCGAGCGCCCGCCCCGCCTCCAGGGGCCGCCGGGGCGGGCTGGAGGCGGGCGGGCGCCGGCGCTGTTGTTGCGAATCAGCCGTTCAGGTTCTTGAAAATATCGTAGCTGACCAGAATGCCCAGGGCGCGCATCACCTGGTTGTCCGCCTGGAGGCCCTCCATGTCCAGCGGGCCGTAGCGGTTCTGGGGGGGCCGGCGGCCCTGCGGATTGCCGGGCTTTTCCTCCTCGTGGGCGTCGGCGTCCGATTCCGGCTCAACCGCCTCTTGCGCATCGTCCTCGGATTGATTCACCTCCAGGTGGTTGCGCAGGTCCTTCTCCTTGAGCAGATCCTCATCCTCGATGAACTCCGCATCGATGAACCGGTGCTTGACCAGAATGTCCGGCTCGATGCCCTGGGCCTGGATGGACCGGCCACTGGGGGTATAATACAGGGCGATGGTGAATTTGAGGCCGTAGCCGTCCCGCAGGGTCTCCACCGTCTGCACGGAGCCCTTGCCGAAGGAGCTGGTGCCCAGAATCAGCCCACGGCGATGGTCCTGAAGTGCCCCGGCCACGATCTCCGAGGCGCTGGCGCTGCCGCTATTGATTAACACCACGATGGGATAGGCGTGCCGATCCTTGTCCGGCTGGGCGTTGAAAACCCGGGTGTGCCGGGTCTGGCGCCCCTTGATGGAAACGATCACGCCCTCATCCAGAAACAGATCCGAAACGCTGATGGCCTGGTTGAGCAGGCCGCCAGGGTTGTCCCGCAGGTCCAGCACCAGGCCCTTCAAGGGGGTGGCGCCCGATTCCAGGCTCCTCAGGGCAGCGTCCAGGTCATCCGTGGTGTTCTCCTGAAAGTTGGTGATGCGGATGTAGCCGTAACCGGGCTTGAGCGTCATGTAGCGCACGCTTTCGATGGGGATGATGTCCCGCACCAGGCGGAAATCCATGGGCTTTGCCGCCCCCTCCCGAACGATGGTGATCACCACCGGCTCACCCTTGGGCCCCCGCATCTTCTTGACGGCCTCCCAGAGCATCATGTCTTTGGTGGACGCGCCGTCCACCGCCGTGATGATGTCGCCGGCCTGCACCCCCGCCTCATAGGCCGGCGTGCCCTCGATGGGCGAGATCACCGTCAGCATGCCCTTTTGCATGGTGATGACGATGCCGATGCCGCCGAACTCTCCCCGGGTGTCGATCTGAAGCTCCTCGAAGGCCTCCGGGGGCAGCAGTTGGGAGTGCGGATCGAGGCTGGTCATCATCCCCTGAATCGCCTTGTGGATCAGATCCTCCGTATCCACCTCGTCCACATAGTTCTTCTCCACCAGATCGATCACGTCGGAGAACAGCTTGAGCCCCTTGTAGGTGGCTTCGTCCCCGGCCTGGAGCCCCCGGTAAAATCCGGACCCGATGGTGCCGACAAGCACCGCCACCACCATGACGACCCACAGCCTGACCTGCCCCTTTTCAGATTTTCGCATTGCTCGCTAAACTCCTTTACCCTTTTTTCAGCCACTTCATGGGGTCCATGGGCTTTCCATGGTGGCGAATTTCAAAATGCAGGATCGGCCCCTTGAGCGAGTCGGTGTCGCCCACCGTTGCGATGGCTTCGCCCTCCGCCACGGCGTCCCCCTCCTGCTTATAAACCTCTCGCGCATGCGCGTACAATGTATAATAACTGTCTCCGTGGTCGATGATCAACAGATTTCCATACCCCTTGAACCAGTTGGAGAAGAGTACCCGCCCCGGCCGGACCGCCTTGATGGGGGCGCCCATGGAGGCCTTGATGTCGATGCCGCTCTGATAGTTGACCACGTTTAACTCGGTGTTGCGGTATGGCCCGAATCGGGAAATGATCTCTCCTTTCACCGGCATTCTAAGCATACCCTTGAACGAAGTAAAGCCCCCGCCGGGAGATTTCCCGGCCGGCGGGTCGGGGTCGGGGGCGGGGGCAGCGGCGGCGGCCCGCCGCATCAATGCCGCGATCTTCTCGTCCAGCTCGCCGGCGGACCGCCGCAGGGCAGCCAGCGTGGACTGGGCATTCTTTCGCTCGTCCCGCGCCTCCGTCAGCAACCGCTCCCGCTCGGCCTTTCGCTCGGTCAGGGAGGCGCGCTGGACCTGACAGGTCTCCTCCAGCGCCCGCTTTTCCGCCAGGGCCTCCGAAAGGGCCGCCATCACCCCGGAAAGGGCCGCCCTGCGCCCGGCCAGCTCGGCCAGCAGCCGGCCGTCATGTTCCACGATCTCCGACAGCGCGGTCCGCACCCGGAAAAATTCATTCACCGAATCGGCCGACGCCAGCAGGTTCATCCGCCCTAGCCGGGAGAGCTTGTAAAGGGCCACCATCCGATCCGCCGCGTAGGCCTCGGCCTCTGCGATGGCCTCGGCCAGGGCTTGGGATTCGGCGCTCTTTTTTCCAATGGCGGCATTCAGCGCCGAAAGCTCCCGATCCAGGGCCGCCATGCGCCGGTTGGCGTCGTTAAGGTCCTTTTCCGTCTCCCGGAGCCGCTGGATGCAGTCGCTCTCCTTGCGCCGCAGGGCCGCCGCATCGGCCTTTCGGGCCTCGATCCGCCTGCGGATCCGCTCGGCCTCCCGCCGGTACCGCTCCAGGTTGCCCGCGCCGGTGGTTCCGGCCGGCCCCGCCTTGCTCCCCGGCTTGACTTCCGGCTCAAATCCCGCCTTGCTCCCCGGTTCGCCTGCCGGCTCAACACCCGGCTCAACTCCGGCTTCGACCCTGGGTTCGGCCCAGGCATCCGCCGGCCCCCCCGCGCCGGGCCCCGGGGAAAATGCCAGCAAAAGCGCCGCCGGCAGCGCCAGGGCCCGCCCCAAAGCGCCAAGCCCAAAACCGGCCCGCGTCCGCCGTCTCACGCCCGCCCGAACTGCTTGATGGATATGTAGGCCCCGGTCCATCCGATCAGCATGCTCCCCAGAAGGATTCCCCCCATCATCTCCATCGGCAGAAACCGCACGGGCAGAAGGCCCGCGTCCTCCGACACCCGGTAAATGATGAACCGGAACCCCGCGTAAAGCCCCAGCAGGCCCAGGGCGCCGCCGGCGATCCCGTGAATCAGCCCCTGGATGTAAAAAGGCAGCCGGATGAAGGCGTCCGTTGCCCCCACAAGGCGCATGATCTCCACCTCCTCCCGGCGGGAGAAGAGCATCAGCCGGATGGTGTTGGCCACGATAAACGCCCCGGCCAGAAAAAAAAGCCCGCCCATGGCCATGCCAGTGAGCCGAAACAGATCCACCAGCCGGGCGAACCGCTCCAGCCACTGCCGACCGTATTCCACCGAGTCCACCCCGTTAAGGGCAGCGATCTGATCGGCCAGCAGCGCCACCCGCTCCCGGCCCAGAAACGCCTCGGCCATATGCACCTCGAAGGCGTCGGGCAGCGGGTTCTCCCGGAGGTTCTCCAGCAAGGACGCCCGGCCGGCCATCTCGGCCCGGAGGTGTTCCAGGGCCAGCGCCCTGGGAATGAACCGGGCCTCGCCCACCCCCGGAAGGGAGCGGATCTCGGCGGCCAGCTCGCCGATCCGGGCATCTTCCAGATCCGGCCCCAGATAGGCCATGATCCTGATCTGGCGGGTCCACATGCTCAAAAGGCCGCCGGCGTTGACGAAAAAGAGCGTGAAGGCCCCCACGATGAGGATGGCAAGGGCCACGGTGACCACCGTGACGAGATTCAAAAACCGGTTGGCCCACATGTCCCTCAGGGCCCGGGGAATGGCCATGATCATGACGCCCTCATTCCGGTAGCGGGGGGATCACGGTGGATACATCCAGCCGGCCGCCGTCCAGCAGAACCACCCGGCCGCCGGTGCGCCGGATCAGGGCCGTGTCGTGGGTGGCCACCAGCACAGTGATGCCCCGCCGATGGAATCCGCGCAACAGTTGAAACACGGCATTGGCCGCCTCGGCGTCAAGGCTGCCGGTGGGCTCGTCGGCCAGGATGATCCGCGGGTCGCCCACGATGGCCCGGGCCACGGCCACCCGCTGCTGCTCGCCGCCGGACAGGCTGGGCGGCAGGGCCCGGCCCTTTTCCTCCATGCCCACGGCGCGCAGCACGCTGCGGACCTTCTTGCGAATCAGCTTGCGCCGCTCCCCCCTGGCCTCCAGGGCGATGGCGACATTGTCGAACACGCTTCTGGTGGCGATCAGCTTGTAATCTTGAAAGATGATGCCGAACTTCCTTCGCAGATGGGGCGCCCGCCGCCGGGGCAGGCGGGACAGATTGATCCCGTCGATGACCACCTGGCCGTCGGTGGCCGGCTCGCCCATGTACAGCATCCGCAACAGGGTGGTCTTGCCGGCGCCGCTGGGGCCGCTGATGAAGACGAACTCCCTTTCGCTCACCGCAAGGCTCACGTCGGCCAGGGCCAGCTTTGCCCCATAGCGCTTGTACACATGGAACATGCGGATGATCGGCTCGCCTCCCTCGGCCTCGGCGGCCCCGCCCGCCGTGGCATCCCCGGCCGCCGGAACGGTCATTCCACCACTTCCACCCCCATGGCCCGATACAGCTCGGCCTTGGAGATTTTAAAGTTGTAAAGCGCCGTGTAATAATTCGACATGGTTCGGGTCAACTGGGTCTGGGAGTCCAGCACGTCGGTGGTGGTGGACACCTGGTTTCGGTACCGCTCCTCGCTGATGCGGAAGCTCTCCTGGGCCTGCTCCACGGCCTTCTGGACCGTGACGATGTTGCGCTCGGACTCCCGGGTGTTCAGATAGGCCCGCTTTACCTGCAGGGTCACGGCGTCCACCACCTGGGCGAATTCGTACTTGGCCTGGGTCAGGCGGCTTCGCTCCGCGTTGACCGCGTAGTGGGTCCGGCCCCATTCCCAGAAGTTCCAGGAGGCCACGGCCGACACCTCCCAGGTGGAATCGTCCTCGATGCCGGGGCCGCCGTCAAGCTTCCAGTCGTCGCCCCGCTGATAGACATTCCCCCGCACCTCCACGTTGGGAAAGTAATCGCCGGCGGTCACATCCTTCTCCCGCTCGGCCACGGCCACCTCCATGTTCGCCACCCGGATCTCCTCGCGCTTCTCCCGGGCGATGGCCAGGCAGGTGTCGATGTCCTTGTCGAAGGAGACAAAATAAAGCGCGTCTTCCAGGCTCACCGGCGCGTTGATGGGCCGGCGCAGCAGGACGTTGAAGTTGGAGCGGGCGATCTCCAGGTTGTTTTCCGCGGTGATCAGCTCCTGGCGGGCGTTGGCCAGCTCCACCTCGGCCCTGAGAAAGTCGTTGATCGGCGTCAGGCCCACCTTGTGGAATTTGCGCGCCACCTCCTTGTGGGCATCAAGCTGCACCACGGCCTGCTGCGCCACGGATACCAGCTTCTGGGCCTTCAGAATGTTAAAAAAGGCGCGCTTGGCGTCCAGGATGATGTCCTGGCGGGCGATCTCCTCGGAGAGCCGGGCAACGTCAACGCCCAAAGCGGCGATGCGGTACCGGTTGAGGATGGAAAAGCCGGTGAAAACCGGCTGGGCGACGGACCCCACCAGGGTGTGCCGCTCGCTGGACAGCCGCTCGTCGGCCGGGTCCTCGAACCGGCGGTATTCATAGCCGGCGCTGAAGGTGGGCAGGAAATCCGCGCGCCGGGACTTTCGCATGGCATCTGCCGCCTGGGTGGCCTCCTTGCGGATCTTGATCTCCAGGTTGGCGGCAAGGGCCGCCCGGATGGTCTCCATCAGGGTAAATTCCCTCTCCGCCGCCGAGGCCGTCCCCGGCCCTGGCCAGGCAAGGGCAAGCGGCAGGGCCAGCAACAGGATCGGGCAAACCCTGAATAACAGCGCATGAAAGCGCGACGCGCTCCTTCGATAACCGCCCCTGAAAGGGGAATGGATGCGGGCGTGGAATGGTGTCAACTGGATGTCCTCCGGATTGGGATTGACCTTCATGGATCAAACTGATATGAGAACGGTGGCGTTCAGGGAGTGCCGTTCCCGGTTTTCCTTGCGCGAGCCTCCACTGGAAATCCCATTAACAGGCTTCTTCCATTTCAGTGGAGGCTTTTACCCTATTATACACGGAAAATCAACCTTATCGTCAATTATGAAAAACGAACTGATCCAGATTCTGCGGGAAAAATCGTTCCGATATTCCATGGAGCCGACCTTCCGCCTCGTCTCCGGCCGCATGAGCCGGTTCTATGTCAACTGCAAGCCCACCACCCTTAGCCCCCGGGGCATGTACCTGTGCGGCCACCTGATCTTTGACGCCGTGGCGGATCTGGACATCCGGGGCGTGGGCGGCCTGACCTTCGGCGCCGATCCGCTGGCCATGGCCACCGCCTTCGCGTCGGCCATCAAGGACAGGCCGCTGAAGGCCTTTTCCATCCGCAAGACCCAAAAGGACCATGGGATCGTCAAGTGGATCGAGGGGGACATGGCGCCGGGCGAGCCGGTGGCCATCCTCGAAGACGTTGTCACCACCGGCGGCTCCACCTTGAAGGCGATTGAGCGGGCCGAGTCCGAGGGCTTGTCCGTGGTCCGCGTGGTCACGCTGGTGGATCGCCAGGAAGGCGGCATGGAGGCCATCCGCGAGCGGGTGCCGGACGCCGTGGCCATCATCTCCCGGGACGATCTGCTGCCGGACGGCTTTCCGATTCGGTAGACCCGGCGATGGGGCCGGTGATCGGGCCGGTGATCGGGCCGGTGACGGCATCGGCGCCCGGCCCCGCCGCCGCATCGGCAGCCGGATCGCCGCCCGGGCCGAAAGGCGCGTCGGAAGCGGCGGCCATCCATCGGCGCGCGCCGGCGGCCAGCTCGCGCCGCTCGGCCGGGCCGATGCCGGACGGATCGAAGCGATACCGGTTGTGAAGGCCAAGCAGGGGGCGCAAGGGGCCGACATCCAGCGAGGGCGGCCCGTCCGCGGCCAGCCGGTTCAGCCATCCACTGAGGGCCTCGCCCGGCCGGGGCCCCCAGCCGGCCGCCGCCAGCCGGGCGATCACCTCGAAAAACTCCGAATCCATTCCGCCCAGGGCCATGGGGTCCGCCGCTTTTTCCGCCCCGTCCCGGGTGATCCGGCGGGGGCCGCGCCGGCCGACAAACCGCTTCACCAGCGCCAGCACCAGCGGAATCAGCAGCCAGGCCAGGTGCTTTCTCAGGTCCCGCCGCCACTTGAGCAGCGAGACCCGGAAGGACAGCCATTCCCACAGATCGGCCATGCCCCGGAGCCAGCCGCCCTCCCCCGCCTCGGCCGCCATCCAGTCCGGCGGGGTGGTGTCCACATCCACCCATCGCCCATCCACCCATGCCTGGGCCCAGGAGTGGGCGTGCCGGTCC
This sequence comes from Desulfobacteraceae bacterium, assembly GCA_011390035.1. Taxonomy (GTDB): domain Bacteria; phylum Desulfobacterota; class Desulfobacteria; order Desulfobacterales; family JAABSP01; genus JAABTE01. The sequence goes on from JAABTE010000001.1 coordinate 23,833, forward strand.
CGCACCAGAAAACAGCCCTCCAGGCGGCTGTATTCATCCACCATGTAGCCCACGGCGTATCGGGCCGGGATGCCCGCGGCCCGCAGGAGCAGCGTCGTTGCGGAGGCGAAGTACTCGCAATGGCCCGCGTGGTTCAGCTCCAGAAAATCGGCCAGCCCGTCGGCCCGCTGGATGGGGCCGCCCCCCAGGGTATAGGTGTATTCCCGTCGAAAATAGGCCATCACCTCCCGGAAAACCGCCGCCGGCTCCTTTCCTATCAGATTCAGCCGCGCCACAATCTCATAGATGACCTCCAAACCCCGGTCCGGCAGGGTATGGTCCTGGACGACCGGCGGATCGGCAAACGCCGATCCGGGGCCGAATCGAATCACCGGAGCGATCAGGCCCGGCGCCCCGATGACCCGCGCCGCCCCGTAGGGGTTGCGCTCCAGGCGGTCCACCGGCAGGTTTTCCACGCGCCGGGCGCCCATCGGCAACTTTAGCAGCCCAACCCGTTCCCGCACGGGCATGATGACCTTCAACCAGCCCTCCGCCGGGCCGGCGGGGGCCTCGGCCGATGCCGCCCCGCCCGATGCTGCCCCGCCCGGTTCCGCCCCGCCCGGTTCCGCCCCGCCCGGTTCCGCCTCGCCCGGTTCCGCCTCGCCCGATGCCGCCCCGCCCGGTTCCGCGCCCCCCAATTCCGCGCCCCCCGGATCGGGCGGCGCCGACGTCAGGTTCCAGGCCTCCGGATCATCCGGGTCGGCTCGCAGGGGAGTGAAATCGGACTTGTATGCGTACCACATGTTATATCTGAATATATTGTACCCGGCCTCCCGGAGCAGAAACGGCCCGGCCTCCGGCGGCGGCCCTTTAACCCGAAAGCGGATTCTGCCGGAAAACTTCAGCGCCCCGATCTCGCCGATGGCCGTCAGGTTCCGGTTCACATCCGGCTCTCCATCCATGCCGCCGAACCATTCCAGCCCCTTTTGCTCCAAAAAGGCCTGAAACCGGTTCAGCGCCCCGGCGCCGCCGTGGCCCATGAGGCCGGCTGCCAAAAGCAGGGCGAGCCACAGGGCGGCCGGATATCGTCCCGAGCGGAAGCGCAGTATCCCCCATGCGGTCAGCAGGATGGCGCCGATGTAAAATCCGCTCCCCGGCCGGTTGGCGGCCCCGGCCGACAGCAGGCACATCAGCCCGTAAGGGTAGCGCAGGTCCACGAGGCGGGGGGGGCGGGCGCTGTTCTCCTCCCCCTTTCGGATCAGCAGGGACAGGGCCCGCAGATCCACCCCCGGCCCGGCGCCGTACGCCTGGGCGGCCAGTATGGGAAAGTAGGCGATGGGCAGCCACCGCAGCAGGATGAAGACCACCCGGGTCGCCTCCTCGGTGGCCAGCAGCCAGATCGCCATGCCCACCACAATCAGGGTGCAGGCGTCGGATATCCGGCTGAAGTCGGAAAGGTCGAACGCCCACCGCCGCTGCGCCCACCGGCTCCCCGCCAGGATGGCGGCCATGGGAAGGGCCGGCGGCGCCAGCCCGGCCTGCCATCCCCAAAACAGCAGGCAGGCCACTGTCCAGAAGGGGGGCGGCGTCATGTGGCCATCCTCGCGAGATCCGCCGCCGCCCGCCCCGCCCGCACCTGCATAAACCGATCCGGCGCGTCGGCCATTGGGCCCGGCTCCGGCGGTGGCGCGCCGTCTTTCGTGATCAGCAGCACCCGAACCGGCACATTGGCGGACCGCAGGCGGGCGATGAAGTCCCGGCGGGGCGCGTCCCAGTCGATCAGCACGCAGACGCATCCGGAAAGCGCCCCCGCGTCGGACAGCACCATGGGCGGCAGGACATCGAAGGGCTGGTCCGCGCAGGGGGACACCGCGGCCAGGGCCTCCAGCAGGGCATTGGTATCCGAAAGCCCCCGGCCCGAGGTGACGCGGATCATCCGGGGCCCCACAAAGACCAGGTCCAGCAGGGAATCGTTTGTGAGAACGGTGACGGCAAAAGAGGCGGCTACGGAGACGGCCTCCTCGAAGACCAGGCTCCGGCGCCGCCGGGTGAAGGTGTCCAGCACCAGGGCGTGGCGGACGAAAAACTCGTCCTGATATTCCTTGACCACCGGCTTTCCTGTCCGGGCCCAGCTTCGCCAGTGGATGCGCCGCAGGCTGTCGCCGGGCCGGTAATCCCGCAGGGAGACGAACTCCTCGGAATCGCCCACGGAGGTGGTCAGGGCCACCCCGCCCGACTGATAGCGCCGCCCCTCCGGCAGGGTGGCGGGCGGCAGCGGGTAGCGCCGGGGCAGCACCATCATCTGCTGGGGCGCCTTGACGCCGAGCAGGGAATGGACAAGGCCAAGGGGGTCCGGCCGTGCGATGGTCACCCCCGTGAAGCGGAGCGCCCCCCGCCGGGCCGGCGTGACCTCCATGACCACCGCCGCGGTCCCGCCGGCGGGGATGTCCGGCATGGGTCGGGGGCCGGGCAGCCGGGGCCGGGCGGTTTCCACCAGCCACTGGAATCGATAGAACCGGACAAACCGGTCGAAGAAATTCCGACGCCGCTCCCCCGGCTCCGGGGTGCTGACAAAGGTCTGGTAATCGGGCACCCCGTCGGCCACCTCCTCCATCAGAAACAGCCCCCGCTGGACCCTTCGGCCCCGGTTTTCAATCACCACCCGATACGCCACGGGCGAGCCTGCCGTTCCGTATCGCGGCAGCAGGCGCCGCGCCGTCAGGCGGGCCCGGAAAAAGGGCGTCCAGGCCACCGCCACGGCCATCAGGGCCGAAAAAAAGCAGAAGGCCTGGTATCCCAGGGTCCGGTTGGTGTCCACCCCCACCACGGCGGCGGCCACAATGGCCCCGACAATCATCCTGCCGGCGGAGGTGAGCCGCCGGCGGCTCCAGCCTTCCATCCCGTGGAAAAAGCGAAAGAGCCCGTAAAAAATTCGTCCGTTGAAAATCCGCATTCCGCTCCTGTTCTCCGACGCCGATCAGCTTAACACAAAAGACCGGGAGGGGCAATCCGCCGAACCCGCCGGCGAGGGGGGCCGTCAGGATTGATTCGAGCATGAACTACAAGGATTTTGTTTAAGAAAGGATTGCTTACAGTCCCGGAAGATAATCCCTTTTATGATTGACATGCGACCCGGTGTACTATTAAATATTGCCAGGCGTCTTGCCAGGGGATCCACGCCCTCAGACGCGCGCCTTTGAAGAACTCACATCAAGCGATTTCGGCCGCGCCGCCGCCGGCAATCGCAATCCCTGCAAGGAAGCCGAATGCACTTGGATAAAAAAACGGAAGCCACCATCATCATTGGCGTCAGCCTGCTCTTCGGGGTGATCTTCTGGATCGCCGACAGCTTCTTCGAGCTTTACCACTTCCATGAAAACCTCCGGTTCCTGCTGCTGGAGGGGCCTGAAACCTTCATGGAGTCGCTCATTTTCAAGATCTCCCCGCACACCCTGTTTCTGCGGATCGCCTTCATCATTGCCTCCCTGATGGCCGGCCTGCTCACCGCCCTGCTGCTCTACCAGCGGCGCACAAGCGAGGAGGACCTGATCAGCGCCAGGGTCGAGCAGCGCAGGCTCGAGGAGAAATACGACCGGTCCAAAAAAATGGAGGCCCTCGGGCTTTTGGCCGGCGGCGTGGCCCATGATTTGAACAACATCCTGTCCGGCGTGATCAGCTATCCGGAGCTAATGATGATGGATCCGTCCCTCGGAAAGCATCATCGCGAGATGGTCCATGAGATCAAGCAGTCGGGCCATCGGGCCGCGGCCGTGGTCTCGGATCTTCTGACCATCGCCCGGGGGGTGGCCCAGGCGCGGGCGCCCCTGGCCATGGGGCGGCTCATCGAGGATTATCTGGCCTCTCCGGAATGCCGGCAGTTGATCAACACTCATCCCGACCTCGCCATCCGAAGGGAGATCCAGATCGATGCCATCCATGTACTCGGATCGGACATTCACATCCGCAAGACGCTGATGAACCTGGTCTCCAACGCGGCCGAGGCGATGGGCGGAGCCGGCGTGATCACCATCCGCTGCAAGGGCGTTGGCCTGGAAACGCCCCTGTCCGGATACATGGACATACCAGCCGGAGAATACGCGCTGATGAGTGTGTCGGACACGGGCGGCGGCATCTCGGCGGAAGACATGAACCGGATATTCGAGCCCTTTTACACCCGCAAGGCGATGGGCCGAAGCGGCACCGGCCTGGGCCTGACGGTGGTGTGGAACATGGTGAGGGACCACGCCGGCCATATCGATGTGGCAAGCGGGCCGGCCGGCACCACTTTTTCCATTTATCTGCCCGTCACCCGGGAGCGGCCGGACGAGCCGGGAGCGGCGCCGTCCATCACCGACCTGAAGGGCAACGGCGAAACGGTTCTGATCATCGATGACGAGGCCACCCAGCGGGACATCGCCCGCCGGATGCTCGAGAAGCTGGGCTACCGGCCGGAGGCGGTGGAAAGCGGCGAGAAGGCCATACTGTTTCTGAAACAGCGGCCCATGGATCTGCTCCTGCTGGACATGGCGATGGACCCGGGAATGAACGGCCGGCAGGCCTATGAAAAGATACTGGAATTCCGCCCCGGACAGAAGGCGCTCATCGCCAGCGGCTACGCGGAAACGGATGATGTGCGCAGCGCCCAGCAAAAGGGCGCCGACGGCTTCATCATGAAGCCCTACACGCTGGAGAAGCTGGGCCTGGCCGTTAAGTCCGCCCTTTCGGCCACGGGGCCGTCCCGATAGATTCCCGGCCGCATCAGGGCCTTCCGACAGGGAAAAAGCCTGAAATGACTCTCCGACTCCATCGTTTCCTCCCCTGCCGACTGCCGGCGGTCATGCTTTGCCTCCTTGCCTGGCTGGCGGCGGCGGGCTGCCGCGCCGATTACAGCACGGCTCCCCTTCTGAAAAACGGCGCTGAAAAATGGCGCGTCGGATATTACGAGGGCGGCACATGGCCCCATTACCGAATCAACCTTGTGATCATCATCAGGGGCCTGATGGACATGGGCTGGATTCGTCCCGCCGAAATCCCGAACTTTCAGCCCTCGGAGGACAACCGCCCCCTCTGGCGGTGGCTGGGAGCGCCGGGCCGGTCCGATTACATCGAATTTGTCCAGGATGCCTACTGGACATCCGGCTGGGATGGCAGCATCCGGACCCGGACCCGGAAGAACTGCGTCGAGCGGCTTCGAGCCGGCGGGCTGGACCTGATGCTGGCCATGGGCACCTGGGCCGGGGAGGATCTGTCCAACAACCGCCATTCCGTGCCCACGGTTATCGCCTCCGCCACAGATCCGGTGGCGTCCGGCTTCGTCAAGGGCGCCAGATATTCCGGCATTGATCATGTGGTGGCCAAGGTGGAGCCCCGGCCCTATGCCCGCCAGATCCATCTGGCCTTTGATATCTTCGATTTTAACACCGTCGGCGTGATTTACGACGCCGAGGACTCGGACGGCCGGGTGCTGGGCCACATCGATTATCTGGAGGAGGTGGCCGCCAAGCGCGGCTTCAAGGTGCTGGCCTGCCACGCTCGGGACGCCTACATCACCGTGGAAAAGGCCGTGGCCATGTATCAGGACTGCGTCCGGCGGCTGGCGCCGCAAATCGACATCCTGTATCTGACGGATCATCACGGCACCTCCTCGGCCTACTTGTTCGACACCCTCGAGCCCCTTTACGAACGCGGCATTCCCGCCTGGTCCGGCAGGGGCTCCACCCTGGTGAAAAGCGGAGCGCTGATGAGCATCTTCCGGGAAGACTACAGCTTCCTCTCGCCGTTTCTGGCGGGGCTGATCGCCCGGATTTTCAATGGCGCGAAACCGGGGGAGCTGGATCAGCGGGTGGACAATAAACCGCAACTGGTGATAAACCGCAAGGTGGCCGATATCATCGGCTACAAGATTCCCTCGAGCCTGGAAAAGATCGCCTCGGCGGTCTATGACACCATCGATAGAAACCCGACACTCCCCTGATTTTCCAGCGGGTGGCGCCAGAATGAAGCAAATTGGAAAGCAGATGGCATCGAGATTTAAAACCATTATCGCCCGGATGGCCGTCCCGCTCATCGCCATGCCATTGATGGCCGGCCTTCTGGCGATGACCGGCCTTTTGGCGATGCCGGGATCTGACGAGCACAAGACCGCCCCCGTATTGAAAAACGGCTCGGAAAAATGGCGCGTGGGCTACTACGAGGGCGGGCCATGGGCCGCTTATCCCATCAACCTGCTGCTGATCGTCCGAGGACTTATGGAGATGGGGTGGATCAACCAGGCCGAAATCCCGGCCTTCGATCCGGATGATGACAGCCGCCCCTTTTGGCGATGGCTGGGGCAGCCGGGCCGATCCGATTACCTTAACTTCGTCCAGGACGCTTACTGGAGCGCGGCCTGGAACGACCAGATCCGCGTTCTGGCCCGGGAGGACTGCGTCCGCCGGCTGCAAAGCGGCGATCTGGACCTGATGCTGGCCCTGGGCACCTGGGC
>JAABTE010000010.1 GCA_011390035.1 Desulfobacteraceae bacterium
ATGGAAACGGAAAGGGAGGCGAGGCGCTCGCGCCGCCTTCTTCTGGCGGCGTTGATGGTCGCGGCGGTGGCCCTGACGGGGGGGCTGCTCTGGCGGGCGAACGAACGCCGGGCATCGGCGCCGCCGGCGCGGCTGACGATTGGCACCTCGACCTCGGTGACAACGGGGCTGTTAAGCATCGCCCAGCGGCTCGGCTACTTTGATCAGGAGGGGATTTCCGTCGAGATCATGCGAACCAGCTCGGCCGGACTGGCGCTCCAGGAGATGCTGGCGGGCCGGATCGATGTGGCCGGGGTGGCCGAAACACCCCTGGTCCATGAGAGCTTTCGGCGCACCGATTTCCGGATCTTCGCAGTGGCCTGCGCCAGCGCCAATGATCCGAAGATCGTTGCCCGTAGGGACGCCGGCATCGCCGTCCCGGCGGATCTGGCCGGCCGTACCATCGGCGCCACCCCGGCCGGCCAGAGCGCCTCTTTTTTCCTGAGCCTGTTTCTGCTCAAGCATGGCCTTGCCGAGGACGAGAACCGCATCCGCCACGACGCTCCGACCGCCATTGTCCGGGCTCTGGCGGAGGGCAGCGTTCCCGCCGCCGTCCTGTTCGAGCCCTATGCCTTCGAGATCAGCCAACTGCTGGGGGAAAACGGGGTGGTCTTCGAGGAGGCGGGCCTTTATTACAAGCTGTTCTGCCTGGTGGCGCGACCCGAAACCATAGATGTCAAAGCCCCGGCGCTGGACCGCCTGCTGCGGGCGCTGATCCGGGCGGAGCGCTACAGCCAGAAGCATCCGGAAGCGGCCATCCGGATAATAGCGGAGGATCTGTCCACGTCGCCGGAGATCGTGTCCAATTATCTGAAAACCGCCACCCTCCTTGTGGAACTGCACGGCGCCTTTGCGGATGTGATGAGGGATCAGGCCCATTGGATCCTGCGCAAGGGGCTGGTCGCGGACGGGGCGATCCCCGCCTACCGCGACTTCATCGCGCCGGAGCCGCTGCGTAGGATAGAGCCGGCCCGGGTGGGTGAGTTCCTGTGATGGAAATCGGAGCCGCCCCATGAGAATCGCCACCCGCATCCGCGTCAGCGCCCTGCTGATGGCCGGCCTGACCCTGGTTATCGGCGCGGCCGCGCTGATCACCTTTCAAACGGTTCGGGAATCCTTTCAGGACAGCGCCTTTGTGGACCGCATCCGATCGGACGCCTTCGAGCTGAACACCCTGACCCTCGATTTTCTGATGAACGGCGGAGAGCGGGGTCGGACCCAGTGGCTTTCCAAGTATCGCCAGATGGAAGCTCACTGGAATGATCGAAACCTGTCCCATCCCGACCAGGCGGAACTGTTTCAGAAACTGCAGCGGAATCACGCCGACCTGATGGCCATCTTTCCCATGCTGGCCGAGCATGTTTTGAGGGCCGACGGCGCGGGCGGCGCCCCGGCGGACAATGCCTTTGTCGCCCGGTTTTCAAACCAGATCCTGCTGCGCGTCCGGGTGATGGTCTCCGCGGCGGAGCGGATGGAGATCATGAGCAAGGCCCATGTGGCGGCGGACCTGCGGCGGGCCGTCTGGATCATTCTGGCCATCGGCGGCGTGGCGGTGATAACGGCGCTGTTGATCTGCGTGGGGATTCAGCGATCCCTGGTCCGGCCGCTGGTGCGGCTGCACCGGGCCGCAAACGACATCAGCAACGGCCACCTGGATCGGCGCATCGGCATCCGCGCCCCGGACGAGATCGGCGCCCTTTCCGCCGCCTTCGACGAGATGGCCGAGGCACTGCTGCGCACCACCGTCTCGCGGGACCGGCTGCGGGCGGAGATCGACCGCCACCGGGAAACCACCCGATCCCTTGTTGACAGCGAGGAGCGGTTCCGCGCCATCGCCGCCGCGGCTCACGACGCCATCATCCTGATGGACGACACCGGGGCCGTTACCTACTGGAACGCGGCCGCCGTGAAGATCTTCGGCTATTCGGGCGAGGAAATCCTGGGGCGGGACCTTCACGAGAAGCTGGCGCCCCCGCGTCACCGGAAGGAATTTCTGGCCGCGTTCGACACCTTCGCCGCCACGGGTTCCGGGGCCGCCCTTGGCCGCGCCCTCGACCTGAGCGCCCTGCGAAAGGACGGCGCCGAGTTTCCGGTGGAGCTGTCCCTTTCGGCCGTTCTGCTGAACGGCCGGTGGTCCGCGGTTGGCATAGTGCGGGACATGACCGAAAAGAAGGCGGTGGAGGCGCGCCTCCGCCATTCGGAAAAGATGGAGTCCATCGGTCATCTAGCCGGCGGCATCGCCCATGATTTCAATAACATTCTGTATGCCGCCATGGGCTATACCGAAATGGCCCTGGAACACGCGGAAAAAGGATCGACCCAGGAAAGATGCCTGAAGGAGGTGTTCAGCGCCACAAAGCGGGCCAAGGAGCTGGTGCTTCAGATCCTCACCTTCGCCCGCAAGGGCAATGATTCCCTCCGCCCCGTTCAAATTGACATCATCGTCCGGGAGGCCCTGGACCTGATCCGCGCCACCATCCCAACCTCCATCGAGATCTGCCGCCGGATGGACAGCGGGAGCATGGTCATGGCCGATCCCACCCAGCTTCACCAGGTGGTGATCAACCTGTGCGCCAACGCCGCCCAGGCCATGGAGGCCGCCCCCGGCGTCCTTACGGTCTCCCTTTTCGATCTTCCGGCAACGTCCTCTCCGCCGGCCGACCTTGCCCCCGGCGACTATGTGGCCCTGCGCGTTGCGGACACGGGGGAGGGCATTCCGCCCGATGTGATCGGCGCCATTTTCGACCCGTATTTCACCACCAAGGAGACGGGAAAGGGCACCGGCCTTGGCCTGGCGGTGGTGCATGGCATCGCCCGGAGCGCCGGCGGCGCCGTCACTGTTCAAAGCGAGCCGGGCCGGGGAAGCGTCTTCACGGTCTATCTGCCCGCTCTCAAAAGCGCCTCTCCCTCCTCTCCCGCCTATTCCGCCGCCGAAACGCCCGCCGGCGGACAGGAGTCGGGCGAACGCATCCTGGTGGTGGATGACGAGGCGACCATCGTGGAGATGCTGCGCCGGCGTCTGGTCCTGTCCGGCTACGCGGTAACGGGTCTGACCAGCAGCGTCGAGGCCCTGGCCCGGTTCCGGGCCGACCCGGAGGCCTTCGATCTGGTGATCACGGACATGACCATGCCCGCCATGACCGGCGACCGCCTGGCCCAGGAGATGATCCGCATCCGGCCCGACCTGCCGGTGATTCTCTGCACCGGGTATAATGCCCGCGTCTCCGAAGAGCGGGCCGCGGAAATCGGGGTGGCGGCGTTTGTGATGAAGCCGATTTCGGGGGCGCGAATGGAAGAGGCGGCGCGGGCGGCGCTGAATATGAAAGGAAAAACTAAAACGGAAACTTCAATATTTCCGGCATGATATCCCCTTCATAGCCCATTCAATCTTTTGATCATGGTCGCCCGCCTTCCCCCCTGGTCATAGTTCAGGCTGTCCACGTTCATCCGGGCGATGGCGATGCCCCGGCCGGAGCTGGCCGCCAGCCGGCCCGCGTCCGCCGGATCGGGAAGGGCGTCCGGGGAAAAGCCGGGGCCCTCGTCGGAAACGGCCAGGATCACGCATCCGTTCTCGTGGCGGCAGGCCACATGAACCCATCGGTCAGCGTGGGGGGGGCGGCTCATCCGTTCCCGGAAGATCTCCTCGTAGCGCGGTGACTCGAACACCACCGGGTCCAGCTTCAGGGGGGTCATCTCCAGGCTGCCATGCTCCACCGCGTTGGTGAACAGCTCCATGAAGGCCAGGCGAAGCGACTCCAGCATGGCCGGGTCCGCCGCCTTCTCCATGGCCTGGTCCGCCGTTCCTCCCACGGCCTGGCCCGCCGGCGCCCCCACGGCGGCCATGTGATCGGCGATGGCCGCCTCGATCCGGCCCATGATGAACGCGATGGCGGCATCCAGGTGGATGTGGCGCGTCTGGATGCAGAACCTTTGATTTTCCGGGCCCAGGAAGCGGTCGCAGGCGGGGCTGTCGCCCGGTTTGACAGGGGCGTCATCCAGCAGCCGCAGGGCCAGCGCGATCACGTCGTCCCTGAAGGGCCGCCGGGGGGGGCGGCCCGTGAATGCGGCCGCCGCGGCGACCACCGCGTCCGCCACGGCGTGCCGGTCCGGCTGCGGGCCGGCCACTATCCGGCGGAGGCGCTCCTTGCCGAAGAGGCGTCCGTCCGGGGCCATGGCCTCGGTGATGCCGTCGGTGGTGGCCACCAGCAGGTCTCCGGCAAGCGCCGCCACCCGCCGGCCCGCCATGGGCGGGTCCGCAAAGAACCCGAGGGGCAGCCCCGTGGGAGCCAGGGAGATCGTCTCGCCGTTTCGGCAGATCAGCGGGGGCGGCAGGCCGGACAGGTAGTAATCCAGCGTCCGGGCGGACAGGTCCAGCAGACCGCAGAAGACGGAGATGACATCGTCCGGCAGGATGAACCTGTGGATGGCCCGGTTGAGGTGGCGGCAGATGGCGGTCGGCTCGGATTCGGTGGCGGACACCTCCCGAAACAGCGTCTTGAGAGTGTTGGCGGTCATGGCGGCGGGCACGCCGTGGCCGGTGACGTCTGCCAGGAAGATGAGCATCCGGTCCTTGCTGAGGGGCAGCAGGTCCAGCACGTCGCCGCCGATGCGCCGGGCCGGCAGGCACTGGATGTTCACGCTCGCCCCCGCCATCCGGGGCAGGGCCGGCTCCAGCACCAGATCGTACAGTTCCCTGGCCCGGGCCATCTCCCACTCCAGCTCCCGGTTCCGGGCGGCGAGGGCGGCGTTGGCCCGGCGAAGGGCGTCGCGCATCCGATACCGCTCCGCCGCCGAGGTCACGGACCAGACCAGCACGTCCCTGTTCACCGGCTTCTGAAGATAGTCGAACCCGCCGCTCTTCATGAAGGCCACGGCCGTTTCCACATCGCCGTATCCGGTGATGGCGATGCTCAGAAGATCCGGGCGCGTGCGCAGGGCCGCCCGCATCAGTTCCATGCCGGTCATCTCCGGCATGTGGATGTCGGTGACAAGGATGTCAGGGCCGTTCCGGTCGATCTTGCCGAGGGCCTCGGCCCCGCTCCGCGCCGAATCCACCAGGTAGCCGCAGCGGGACAGTGTGTGGATGATCAGCATGACCACCGAGGGCTCGTCATCCACAACCAGCACGGACAGTGGGCGGTCCGGATCATCCCCCGCCGCTTCGTCCGCTTCGGTCGTCATGGTCGCTTTATCCGCTTCGTCCGCTATGGTTGCTATGGTCGCTTTATCCGCTTCGTCTGCTTCGTCTGCTTCGTCTGCTTTGTCCGCTTCGTCTGTTTCGTTTGCTATGGTCGCTTTATCCGCTATGGTCGCTATCGCCGCTTCGTCCACTTCCGGGTGGCGGGAGGTCCGTTTGCCTCTCACAATCGGATCTCCGGGATCAGCCGGTCGAGCATCAGCCCGTTGAAGACATCCTTGATGTTGCCCTTCAAAGGCGCCACATACATGGTGCCGCCGATCTCCCGGAACCTTCGGTAGAACATCAGGATCTTGCCGATGCCGTGGCTGTTGATGAGCCGCGCCTCGCCGAAATCGATGATGATCTTCTTCTCGCCGTCCCTGTAAAGGGCCATCAGGGTCGATTTGAACGCCTCTCCCGACTCCATGTCGTCGATATTGCGCGTCACGCGGATGATCACCGCGTCGTTGCGCTTTTCCGTCGTGGTCACCTGCATGTCGATCTTCCTTTCGCCAGGGAAAAACCCTTGTCGTTATCCTATTGTCGTTATCCTAAAAAAACTCCACATTGTCGTCCAGATCGATATCGACGGCGCCGGGCCCCCGGGTTGCGGGATTTCCGGTCGCCGCTTCGGCCGCCGGAATCCGCAGCCGCTCGCCCTCCCGCCGCCGGCCCCGGATGTCGGCGTCTTTCCCCGACAGGGCCAAAGCCGGGGCCGGCTCGAGCAGTCTGTCGCCGTTCTCGGAGGGCCGGATGCCGTGGAGTTTTTCCAGGCGGTGTTTAAAGCCGATCATCATCGCGTTGATGGTGTTCACCTCCTGGTTGATGACATCCTGGAACTGAAGGGAAATGGTGGCCTTTTCGATGTCTCGGGAGATGATCTGGTAGTTCTTGGTGAGAACGTCCACCGCCTCTGAGATGTTGTCGATGGACTTTTTGAACCGCTCGAAGGAGCCCTTCAGCTCCTGCTCGGTTTTGTCGATGCCGTAGTCGCCCACGTTGCCGCGATCGTCCAGGCTGCCCTTCAGCCGGCCCACGATGCCCATGGCGTCGGATACGATGCCGCTGATCTCCTCTGCCGTTTTCACCGATTTATCCGCCAGCGCCCGCACCTCGTTGGCCACCACGGCGAACCCCCGGCCGCTGTTGCCGGCCCGGGCCGCTTCGATGGCCGCGTTCAGGGCCAGGATGCGGGTTTGAAAGGCGATCTTGTCGATGTCGGCCACGAAGGCGTTGATGGTTTCGATCTTCTCGAAGATGTCGGTCAGATTTTCAAGAAAGGTCCGGTTGATCTGGCCGATGGCCCGGAAGACGTCGCAGGCGCGGGTGACGGCCTTTTCATTTTCCGTAAGCATCCGCGACACATAGCTGTCGCCGAAGGAATCGTCTTTGCGGTTCGTGCCCATGAAATAGGCCACCACCGCGTCCGCCTCCTCCGAGCCCTCCTTGCTGCGCCGGATGATGGCCTGGAGCAGGGAGATGATGTTCACCGTCTCGGCCTCCGTCACCTCCCGCACGCCGGCCAGCCGGCGAACCACCTCGGCCACCTGGGCGTAATCGGAGCATAGGGCGTTGCGGCGGCGCCGGTGGTGCAGGGCCAGGGCCGCAAGGATGCCGGCGATGACAAGAAGGATGCCCATCGCCGCCGCCGTGGCGTCCAGGGTCAAGAGCAGATAAATGCCGGGCGGAACCACCGCCACCGCAACGATACCGATGGTCTTGACCCGTTCTTTGGATGTTGTCGTCATTCAGCCTCCTCCTGCTGGCCAGGGAAATGAAATTTAAAACAGACGATCCGGATTGACCACCAGCATCACCCCGCCGTCGCCCAGGATGGTGACGCCGCTGAAGCAGTCCATGCCGGACAGGATGTCGGGAAGGGGGCGGGTGGCCACCTCCATGTTCTTTCGCATGCGGTCCACGATCAGGCCGAAGGGCCCGATCCGGGTCTGGATGATCACCACGGGAACGGTCCCTTCGGCCCCGGAAACGTCTCCGCTCATGGCGTCGGCCGGAGTCTCAGCGCCCGCCGGGATTATCGCGTCGGCCGGGGGCGTTTTATCCGAGCCTTCAAGCAGCGCCGCCAGCCGGTCGGCGGGCAGCACCGCCCCCCGGTGGTGGAACATCAGGCGCCGGCCGGCCCGGCGGAGCCGCCGCCGGTTCAGTTTCAGGGTTTCCACGATCCGGTCCAGGGGCAGGGCGTAGGATTTGCCCCCGGCGTCCACGAATAGCACCGTGTCGATGCCAAGGGTGGTGGGGATGCTCAGGGCCACCTCGGTTCCCTTGCCGGGCGTGGCGTTCAGGACCGCACTGCCGCCCAGGTGTTCCGCGGCGTTCTTCACCACGTCCAGCCCCACACCCCTTCCCGACAGGTCCGACACCTCCCGGCTGGTGGAAAATCCCGGCAGAAAGAGCAGGTTGAGCAGATCCGGGTCCGACGGGTCCGCGGCCGAATGGCCGTTTCGCCGGGCCGCCTCCGCCAGAACGGTCCGATCGATGCCCCGGCCGTCGTCGATCACCCGGATGCACAGATGGTTTCCCTCGTGGGCGGCGGTGAGGATGATCGTGCCCCCTTCTGGCTTGCCCGCGGCCCGCCGCTCCTCCGGCGACTCGATGCCATGGTCGCAGGCGTTGCGGACCAGGTGGAGCAGGGGGTCCGAGAGCATGTCGGCCACCTTCTTATCGATCTCGATTCCCCCGCCGCCGGTCATCAGGCGGATGGGCCGCTTCTTGCGCCGGCCGATATCCCGGACGGTGCGGTTGAACTTGTCGAAGATCCGCCCCACAGGCACCATCCGAAGGGCCATCACCCCGTGGTGGATGTCATTGGTGAGGCGGGAAAAGAGGCGCAGGTTTTCCTTCAGGGACTTCAAAATCTCCCGATCCGCCCCGCCGCCCCCGGACAACTGGTCCAGCAGATGGTCATAGGTGTTGCGGGCGATGCGCAGCTCGCCGGCCAGGTTGGTGAAATGATCCACTTTGGCCGCGTCGATGCGGAGGGAGGCGGTTTTGGGTCCGGAAAGGGGCTTTTCCGGGGGGGGCGCCTCCCGCCGCATCTCCGCGGCGGGCGCAGGCGGGCGCTCGCCCGCCAGGCTTTCGATGAAAGCGATGATTTTCTGGACCGCTTCCGAAAAGGACTCGAAGGCGCCGGAGGCCAGTGCCTCCCTGGCCTTGTCTGCCTGGCCGCTGAGGGACCGCAGGCCCACCACTCCGGCCGCGCCGGACAGGCCGGTCAAGGCCCGGTTCAGAAGGGCCCGGGTGGCCGGGTCCGAGGTCGGGCGCAGGGCGTATCGATGGAGCAGCGCCTTGTACTGAAGCGCCTGCTGGGTGAAGGCTTCGGCCAGGTCGGGGGGGGCGTCCATGAGGGGATGAGCGGCGCGGTCCATGTCGTTTCGCATGGCGGCGTATTGCTTGAGGGTTTCAAATACCGGCGGAAACTCCGGCACCGATATCCCCTGGCCCAGCCTCAAAACAGCCTGGCGGAGGAAATCGACCGACTGGAGGATCACGTCCACCAGGGCGAAGCTGCGCTGGATGGCGCCGGCGCGGAGGCGGTCCAGGAGGGTTTCAAGGGAGTGGGCAAAGAGGGTGATTTCCCGGAGGCCGATAAGGTCGGCGTCTCCCTTGACGTTATGCACCACCCGGAAAATGGCGTTGAGGGATTCCCGGGAGCCGCTGGTTTCGTAGTCGATCACCGATTTTTCGATGGATTCGAGCATATCGACCGCCCCTTCCACGAACTCGTCCAGGGGCTCGGCGTCCAGGCCGGATGATCCGGCGCGAATGGGGGCGACATCGATCAGGGAGGGGTCGAAGGTCAGCTCCCGTATCTGATGTTCCGAAAGGGCCGTGGCAACATAGACCTCGGGGGACAGGTAGAGCGTCAGGGGGGACAGGACGCTCAGGGGCGGAAGGACGGCCGGGGGGCCGGCCACGGCGTAGGCGGTGGCGGCGGACCGGAGATTGTCCAGGAACACCATGGGATCGTAGCCGTTTTCCAGCATTTCCGAGGTGAAGCAGGTACGCACCCGGAAGAGGTTGAGGCCGATGGCGGCGGCGGCCTCGATCCGATCCCGATCCGCTTCGGAGAGGGTCTGGGGGAGCGTTTCCGATGGGCCGGGGACCGCCGGGGCCGAGTCCCGGAACGGCTCGGCGCCCCCAGACGATGGCTCGGCGCTTTCCGGGCACGGCTCCGGGGTCGGCGGGCGGGCCGGGTCGTTGTCGGCGTCGCCGCTTAAAAGCCGCAGGCGGCGGATCAGCCCGGCGTCCATGGGAATGCTGTCGTCGCCGGCGGCCCGGGCCTCGATCATCCGGCCCAGGTAGTCGGCCCCGGCCAGAATAAGGTCCACCACCTCCGGGGACAGGATCGTCCGCCGTTTCCTGCAAGCGCTGAGCAGGCCCTCAAGGTGGTGGGCGAAGGCGGCGATCTCATCCAGGTCGAAGGAGCCGGCGCTGCCCTTGATGGTGTGGATGCCCCGGAAGATGGCGTTGAGCAGCTCGCCGTCCTCCGGGTCGGCCTCGGCCCGCAGGACGTCGTCGCCGAGGCGGTCGAGGATCTCGCGGGCCTCCGTGTAAAACTGCTGGCGGTACTGCTCGGTCATCTTATCCATTGCGATGTTCCGCTCACCCGATGATTTTGCGCGCCACGGCCAGAATGGTCTGGGGCTTGAAGGGCTTGGTGATCCAGGCCCTCGCGCCCGATTCCTGGCCCTGCCGCTTCAGATCCGGCTCCGTCTCCTTGGTCAGGATCACCACCGGGATGAAGCGGTGGCGGGGGTCGGCCTTCAGGGCGCGGATCAGTTCCAGTCCGGTCATGTGGGGCATGTTGATGTCAGTGATAACAAGGTGAACCTTGCTGCCGTCGATGCGGCGCAGGGCGTCGGCGCCGTCGTGGGCCTCAATCACCTGGTATCCGGCGTTTTCCAGCGTCATGGACGCCAGGCCCCGGATGGAGATGGCGTCATCGACGATCATGATGGTTTTGGACATATCGTTGCGGCCTCCTATCCGATGATTTTCCGAGTCACGCTCAAAATGGTGTCGGGCTTGAAGGGCTTGACGATCCAGGCCCGGACGCCGGCCTGGCGGCCCTGTTCCTTCATTTGCGGGTCCGCCTCCTTGCTGAGTACCACGATGGGGATGAACTTGAGGCGGGCGTCGCTTTTCAGTGTGCGGATCAGGGCCATGCCGTCCATCTCGGGCATGTAGATGTCCACGATGATCAGGTCCGGGGCGGCGCCGGCCAGGCGGTTGAGGGCGTCCTTTCCATTGTGGGCCTCGATGACGGCGTATCCGGCGTTTTCGAGGGTCATTCGGATGAGGCCGCGGATGGAGAGCGCGTCATCGACGATCATCACGGTTTTGGGCATGGGTATCTTCTCCTTTTAGGGATTCCAGTTGGACGCCGTACAGGGCGCAGGCGCGTGTCAGCTCCGGCGAGGCGGACGCGAGGCGGAAGGTCAGGCCGGCGGTCCGGGTGGTTTGGGCCAGGGAGAGCAGGATCTGGAGATAGGCGGTGTCCAGGGTTGTGACGGCGCCGGCGTTGAGTTCGATGGTGTTGAGTTCAATGGTGTCGGGGGAGTGGTTGCCGGGGGTGGGGGCAGACGCAGTGGACGCAGTGGACTCAGTGGAGCCAGTAGAGCCGGTGGAGCCAGTAGAGCCAGTGGAGCCAGTAGAGCCAGTGGAGCCAGTAGAGCCGGTAGAGCCGGTAGAGCCGGTGGAGCCGGTAAAACCGGTGGACTGGGGGGGAATGGCCGGGGGGGAGGGGGGCAGCCATTCCCTGAGTGTTGCCAGGTGTTTCTGGGCCGAGGCGATGGCGCAGTCTTCCGACAGGGTGATGCGGAGGGTTTTGTCCTGTATCTCGACTTTCATGGCGTCAATCCCAGCAGCAGTTGAATGTGAGAGATGAGGTGGTTGGGCTTGACCGGCTTGACCAGGTAAAGATTGGCGCCGGCCAGGTAGCCCTTTTCCCGATGGACCGCGTCTTCCTGGGTGGTGAGGATGATCACCGGGGCGGTCTCCTCCATCTCGCGGTAGCGCCGGATGAAGGTGAGGCCGTCCATGTTGGGCATGTTGATGTCGCACAGGATCAGGTGATAGTGTCGGGTCAGGGCCTTTTCCAGGGCCTCCACCCCGTCCCTGGCGCCGTCCGACGCGAAGCCCGAGATCCGCAGGATGTTGGCGTGAAAGCTCCGCACCACGGGAGAGTCGTCCACCACCAGAATATGTCTCGCTTGACCTGTCTTCATAATTCCTCATCCGCCCCGCCGGGGCGGGCCTTCGGTTTAAAAAAATGGATGACATCCGCCGGTTTAAAAACCGCTTCAGAGAATCGGTTTAAAAACTGGTTCAGAGAGCCGGTTCAAAAATAGATGACGTCCGCGTCCGGAGCCGAATCATCCGAATCCATGTCCAGGTCCTTGTTTGAATCCCTGCTTGAATCCTTGCTTGAATCCCTGCTTGAATCCTTGTCAGAGTCCTTGTTTGAATCCTTGTCAGAGTCCTTGTTTGGAGCCATGTGCGAGGCAGTTTCCGAGTCCACTGAGTCCACCTCGCAAAATCCCGCCGCTCGAAGGTTCCCCCGGATGGCGGCAAGGCGCGACAGGGTCTGTTCGGCCATCTCCTGGCAGATATCCTCGCACTGGAGATTGACCACGATGGCTGCGATCTCGTCCCCCAGGCTGGAGGATTCCCCAAGGCTTTGCTCCACGATGGCGCTGACCCGGACAAAGGCGTCCACCAGGGACAGGGCCACATCCTCCAGCACGCGCAGGGTGGCGTGGATGAGGCGCTCTTCCACCGCGGCGGCCTCGGCCATTTCTACCACCACCGCATCGATGCGGCGGCGGGCGTCATTCAGTGAATCCGCGTTCTGAGAACCCGGGGGATTGCCGGACGCGGCGCCGTCTTCCGCGGCGCCGTCTTCCGCGGCGGCGCCAAGAAGGGCGCCGATGGCCATGAGCCGGGGAATCTCCTCGGCTTTTCGCTCGGTTACCAGGCAGAGCTGCTCGCTCACCGAGCGGAACAGGGCCGCGTATCGGGCGGCCATGGCGTCGGCGTGGGCCGCGCCGTCCGGCTCCGCCGGAAGGCGCACCACCTGAAGGGCGATCTTTTCCCGCATCGCATCGAGGATGCGGCGGGTTTCCAGCGCGGCGGTCCGGATGCGCTTTTCCATGGTGGAAAAGCGGCCGATGGCGTCGGACGTGCCGTTCCGCACCCGGGTGGCGCCTTCTATGTTGTGGCGCCGGATGCGTGCCAGATCGGCGAAAACAGCCTGCCATGGGGAGCGTGGCGTCATGATGACCGGCGCCTCCGGAATCCGGGGCCGTCGCCGGCCTGGATCACCATCACCGTGGCGTCGTCGTGGCGCATGCCGTGGCGGGACAGGATCCAGTCGCCGATCTCCCTCGGGCAGCGGTCCGGCGGCGGGTAGTCCAGGTAAAAGTCGTCGGCCACGCCATCCGTGTGCATGATGATCCAGTCGCCCCGGTGGAAGGCTATCCGCTCGGTGGATAGCGGGCCAATCAGCATGCCCACCGCGCCGTTTTCGCGATGGAGGCGCCGAGAGCCGCGGGGTCCGATGATCCTGGCGCTCACGTTGCCGACGGACACATGTTCCAGGGTGTTTGACCGCGAGTCGAGCCGGGCCAGGGCCAGGGCCGCCCCGCGGGTGCCGCGCAGCTCGGCGTGGCACAGGGCCATCAGCTCGGCCGGGGGCAGGCGGTGGTGGTCCTCAATAACCCGGATGGCCTGTCGGGCCACCGCGCCGGCCCTGGGGCCGTGGCCAAGGGCGTCCACCACTCCGAAGACGGCGACGTCGGGCAGCTTCCGGATGAAAAAGTCGTCGCCGGAAACGGTTTCGCCGAACCGGGGCCGCAGAAAGACGGAACAGCGCACGGGCGGGGCGTCGGAATCCCGGACCCATTTTCTGGCCCGGATCACCGTCTCGCCCCCCTCCCGGCCCGATTCGAAGGTGTCCATCAGCCGGCGGACGCCGGACAGGCCGATGCCCAGGGAACCGGGGCCGGAACGCGGCGCACCGGCTAACGGGCGGGCCGCGTCCGGTCTGGAGCTGAAGCCAGGCCCGGAGCCAGGTCTGAAGCTAGGTCCGGAGCCAGGTCCGGCGGCAGATCCGGCTGCAGGTCCGGTGGCAGATCCGGCGGCAGATCCAGAGGCGGCGCCAGGTCCGGAGTCCCGGGCCTCGATTTCCAGGCCATGAAGCTGTCCGTCCCGGCACTGGCGAAGAATCAGGGCGCCCTCGGCCCCGGAGTGGCGCACGATGTTGGTGCCCAGCTCCGAGATGGCGATCTCGATCTCGGCCACCCCGATCTCATCGAATCCGGCGGCGTCGGCCATGCGGCGGCCGCAGAGCCGGGCATTGAACAGGTCCGATTCCCATCGGATGGGCAACCGGCATGTCATGATGTCTTCCATTCCGCGATGATTACCCGCGTTCCCTTTCCGAGGGTCGATTCGATATGGAAATATTTGCACAGCTTGCGGCTGCCGCTCAACCCCAGCCCCATGGAGTCGGAGGTGGAGTAGCCCGCCCGCAGGGCAAGAAAGATGTCGGCGATGCCAGGCCCCTGGTCGGTGAATTCGCAGAGGATCAGGGGGAGCCGGCTGCCGGGGGCGGACTGAAAGACGGTCATCTCGCCGGAGCCGGCGTGGACCACGATGTTCCGGGTCAGCTCCGAGACCGCCGTGATGACCCGGGTGCGGGCCAGCGTGCAAAAGTCCATTTCCACCATCAGGCGCTTGACCCGCTGGCGGGCCAGGATGATGTCCTCGAAGGTTGACACCGGCACGGCCAGGCGCCGGGAAAGGCAAATCCGTCCCAGGCGGAGGTCCTCGCGGATCCGTCCGTCTCGGCCGAAATCCTCAGCGACGGGAATCATGGTCGCCGCCTTTCCCGCGGGAAACAAGGGCCATGCCATCCTCGAGGCTCAGGGCCGTGCGTACCCCGTCCATGCGAACGCCCAGGTGGATGAGGGTCAGCGCCACCTCCTTTTTCATTCCCACCAGCGCCGTTTCGGCCCCCATCACCCGGGCCATCCGGGCCGTTTCGGCCAGGAGGCGGCTCATGAAACTGTCGATAATCTCCATGGCGGATACATCGATGATCAGTGCCCGTGCCCCGGTCTTTTCGATACGCTCCAGGATGCGGCCCCGCATCCGCCGGGCCGATGCGTCGTCCGGCTCGGACTGGATGGGCACGATCACCGTGCCGCCGATGGTCAAAATCGCGATGTCGGACATGTTCCGATCCCTTCCCCCCGTCTCTGTTTCACCTGACGCGCCGCCTTTCCGTTATCCGATTCGCTGATCGGTCATCTGAAGGGCCGTGGCCAGGCCGTCGGCCAGCGTCATCCGGGTTACGAAGCCGCCCAGGTCGATGCCCAGCTCCACCAGTGTCTGGGCGATGCGGGCCCGGACGCCGGTGATGACGCACTCGGCGCCCATCATTCGCACCGCCGAGGCGGTGGTGATCAGGTGCCGGGCCACCAGGGTGTCCACCACCGGGATGCCGGAGATGTCCAGGATGGCCACCTTCGCTTGCAGATCCTCCAGGGCCGACAGCAGGGTCTGCATCATCAATTGGGTCCGCTCGCTGTCGAGCATTCCCACAAGGGGGATCATGATGATCCGGTCCCAGATCCGCACCACCGGCACGGACACCTCCCGGAAGGCCCGGCGCTGGTCGTCGATGATCTCCTCCCGGGCGGCCAGATAGGTCGTCAGGGAGCGGATGGCCAGGGCGTCCACCCGGCGGTGGGCCGTCTCCAGGGCCGCGATCAGCTCCACGCCCTCGAACTTCTCCGCCAGCAGGGGAGACAGGGTGTCCTTAAGGGAGAAGATGAACCGGGCCGTTTCCATGGGGGTCACGCCCTTTTCCCCCAGCCGCCGGCCGACCGCGTCCAGCCGCTCGTCGGCCCCCCGCGCGGGGTCCGACGGGTCCGGCCCGGCGGCATCCCGCTCAGGCGCGGCGGGCTCCCGGTAAAGAGTTGCGATCAGCAGGGTCAGCAGGTTCCGGCAGATCCCGTCCACCGATTCCACCCCCGCCTGTTCCATCACATGGCGGGCGTCCAGCACGATGCGCTGGCGCCAGGCCGCCAGGATCTCTTCCGATCTTTCCGTCAAAAGGGCCGCGATTCGCTTTTCCATTTCTTGCTTGCCTCTTTCCCACAGGTCATTTGTGATATACGATATAGCCGCCCATCCGCTTCAGGCTGAAGGCCGTGCTGATGCGCCCCACGGATTCGCTGGAGCCCAGAAAGATGTAGCCTCCGGGCCGCAGAGCCACATAAAACTGGTCCACGAGGCGCTTGCGCGACACGTCGTCGAAATAGATCAGCACGTTTCTGCAGAAGATGAAGTCAAAATCCCGCTTGGCGCGGATGGCCGCCTTGTCCGAAAGGTTGATGTGTTCAAAGCGCGCCATCTGACGTACCGTGGCGCTCAACTTGAAGGACCCGTTCCGAATCCGCTTGAAATACCTGTCCAGATAGGGCGCCGGCACGTCTCGCAGGCACCGCTCCTCGTACATGCCCTCCCGGCACTTTTCAAGGGCCGTCAGGTCGATGTCGCTGGCCTCGATGGCGATATCCCAGGCGCCGATGTCGTCGATCATTTCCATCAGGATGATGGCGATGGTGAAGGGCTCTTCCCCCGTGGAGCAGCCGGCGGACCAGATCCGCAGGGACCGGTCCCCCGCCGCCCGCTTGCGGTCCAGCGCGTCCTGAAGGCAGTGTTCGCCGAAGCACTGGAGCTGGGGAAAGTCCCGGAAAAAATAGGTTTCGTTGATGGTCAGCAGGTTGACCAGGCTCTGAAGCTCAGAGCTGTCCGGGTCGGTGAAGCGCAGCCGCCGGATGTAGTCCGGCGCCGATTCGATCCCCAGCGCCTGCATCCGCTTCTCGATGCGCTTTGACAGGAAGTACTGCTTCTTGCGCTCGTAGCGGATGCCCGTTTTCCGATAGATGAAATCGGTCAGGCGATCGAAGTCATCGAGGTTGATGGTTGACACGCTCACTGTCCCCTTTTGTCCAATATGTCGGCAATGGCCTCGGCCAGGACCCGGTTGCTCATCGGTTTTTCCAGCAGCCGGGCGATGCCGATGCGACGGGCCTGCTTCGCCGTGATCTTTTCCCGGTATCCGGTGCAAAGAATCACGGGCAGATCCGGCCGGAGGCGCCGCATCCGCCGGGCCAGGTCGTCGCCGCTCATAACGGGCATGGTCAGGTCGGTGATGACAAGATCGAAGTCGGCCGGCGCCGCCTCGAACAGGTCCAGGGCCTCCTGGCTGTCGCACACGCCACGGATGTCATGGCCCTGGCTCCGGAGCAGGTCGGTCATGAAGCGCACATTCTGGGGCTCGTCGTCCACCACCAGGATGCGCGCGCCCCGGTGGCCAGGCGCCGCTTCCGATGCCGGCTCCGCCGCCCCGCCGGCCGCCGCCGAACCCCCACCAGCCGCCGCCGAACCCCCGCCGGCCGCCGCCGAACCCCCGTCCGCTCCGTCCGCTCCGGCGCCGTTGCGCCGGGAGCCCTCCGCATTTTTCCGGGCCATCTTCGGAAATCGAACATCGAAGCGGGCGCCCTTTCCCGGAGCGCTTTCAACCTCGATGCGCCCCCCCATCCGGGCAACGATGCCGTGGACCACGCTCAACCCCATGCCGGTGCCCTTGCCCTGGGGCTTGGTGGTGAAATAGGGCTCGAAGATGCGCTCCCTGGTTTTTTCGTCCATGCCCATCCCGGAGTCCCGAACGCTCAGGTGGATGTGATCGTCCGCCTCCCGCAGCCGGATCTCCAGTGTGCCGCCCTCGCTTTCCATGGCCTGGAAGGCGTTGGCGCACAGGTTCATCACCACCTGGTAGATGTTGGTGGGATCGGCCAGGATCGGGGGACAGCCGTCGGCGATGTCCGCCCGGATCTCGATGGTGGCCGGAAGGGATGCGCGCATCAGCCGCAGGGACTCCTTGATGATGGGGGCCACCCGAACCGGCTCCTCGCTCTGGCTCGACTGGCGGCTGAAGGCCAGGATCTGTTGCACCAGGTCCCGGGCCCGGTAGGCGGCCTTGAGTACCTCGTCGATGTATTCTTGCGCCGGCTGTTGAATCCCCGCCGGGTCGGCCATGACCTCGCTGATCAGCTCGGAAAAGCCGATGATCGGATACAGAATATTGTTGAAATCATGGGCGATGCCGCCGGCCAGCACTCCGATGGCCTCCATCTTCTGGCTCTGGCGCAGCCGGTTTTCATTTTCGCGAAGGGCCGATTCGGCCCGCTTGCGCCGATCCCGCTCCCGCAGGGTATCGATGGCGTAGGCGATGTCCGAGGCGTACTCCTCCAGCAGATCGGCCTCCTCGTTGCCCGGCGTTCCCTTTTCGCGGCAGCCGATGTGCAGGGCGCCGATGGCTCGCCCCTCGGATCGGATGGGCAGGCAGCAGACCCGTTCGATGCGCAGATCCTTCTCCAGCCCCTGGCAGGCGCGGGAGAAATCGGCGGCCTCGTCCGGGCCGATCACCCGGCGGCCGTTGGAAAGGGTGACCGGGAGGGGATGGCGCGGGTTGGGCCGCCCGTCCGGCCCCTCGGCCAGGCCGATCCAGGCCAGAGGATAGCCGATGTCATCCATCAGTATCCGGCATGCGCCGGAGATCAGCTCGTCCTCGTCCTCCACCCGGACCATCAGCTTGTTGACGTTGCGGATGGCGTTGAGGAGCCGCGAGAGCCGGTGGATCTCCTTTTCCCGGAGGATGCCCTCGGTCATGTCCTGGATGATGATCACGGCGCCGTCGGCCCGGTCCCCGCCGCCGTCCGCGTCGTCGGCCAGATAGGGGTAGATCTTCACGCTCTGGAGCATCCGGATCGACCGGTGCTCCTTGACCAGGACCAGGGGCAGAAAGTATTCGTGGAGCAGGGGGGAGAGCAGGGCGGAGCGGCGCCTTTCCACGCAGTCGATCAGGTAGGCGTCCTTTTCCCGTCGCCGGATGTCGGGCCACCGGTCCAGAATGCTGATCCCTGAAAGGGCGCTTTCCAGCACCCCGCTGTGCTTTTCCATCCAGCCGTTCCAGCGGATGATCCGGTAATCCCGGTCCACCACCACGATGCCGAAGGGCAGGCCATCGGCCATGATCTTGCCGATGGCCCGGTCCGAATAGGCCACGTCGGTTCCGTTCATTGGGGTCGCTCCGGGCCGTAGGCGATCCGGCCGCCGGTCAGCATGCCCGCTTCCATCCGGGCGATCACGGACATGAAGTCCTCGAATGTGAGCAGCACGAACATGTATCCCTGGATGTCCGTGTCCTTGACCCGCATTTCGTTTTTCACCACGATGGCCTTGTCCCGCTCGTTCAGCTCCAGGATCAGGTTCTGAAAATACCGCTCGGAAATCTCCACGGTCACCTGGGGCAGGTCGAAGGTGATCCGGCCGCCGATGAGGTTGCTGATTTCGGCCATGCAAGAGCCCATGATGATGTTGCCGATCTCGTTCAAGGTGGCCATGCCGCTTTCAGTCAGGGTCTCGGTCTTCAGATCCTCGCCATGCACGGCGTTGAGCAGAGAGATGGAGCATTCCCGTGTGTAGAACAGGATCGTGCGGCCCCGGGCCAGTGTGCAGAAGTTCTGGGAAATGTACACCCCGAGAGAGGCCACCTGATTTTGAATGTAATCGTAGATCTGGTTCGAATCGATGATCCGCACGTCTGGAGAGCGGATCACCACCCGGGTGCGCACCAGCTTGGACAGGGCGTTGGCCGCCTCGCCGATGCCGATGTTGATCACCTCCCGGACGATGTCCAGCATGATCTCCGATGGAGGCTGCTCGGCGTTAAATGGATTCACCGTTGTCCTCCCCGCTGTCGACCCGTCCGGGGGCGCTCAGGAGCCGCCTCATGAGGGCCACCAGTTCCTCCGGGTCCACCGGTTTTGCGATAAACCCGCTGGCGCCGCCCGCCTCTGCCTCCTCCCGCCGATACTTCTGCTTGTCCGTGGAGCAGATCACCACCCGTGCCGACGGATCGATGGCGATGATCTGCCGCAGGGCGTCCATTCCGTCCATGTCCGGCATCAGCAGGTCCAGTGTCACCATGTCGGGCCGGCGGTCCGCGTACATGGAAATGGCCTCGGCTCCCCCAGACGCCGTGATCGTTTCATATCCGGCCCCCTCGACGATCCGCTGGTGGATGTTGCGCGTGAACATGGAGTCATCCACGATCAGGATGGTTTTCATGATGCCGTTCTCCCCTTCTGTTTCAGTTCCAGTCAATCCGGTTGCAGTCAATCCGGCTCAGTCAATCCGGTTGCAGTCAATCTGGCTCAGTCAATCCGGTTGCAGTCGATCCGGTTGCAGTCAATCCGGTTGTATTCAATCCGGCTCAGTCAATTGCCATGGGGTCGATGACCATTACCACCCCGCCGTCCCCCATCACCGCCGCGCCGCAGAAG
>JAABTE010000104.1 GCA_011390035.1 Desulfobacteraceae bacterium
TCACGCCGGAAACGGGCTCTTCCACGTCATGGCCGCTGACCCGGGTCAGCCGGCTGTCCCATCCGCCCGTTGCCAGAAAGACCGCCTCGTAGCCCTCGCCCAGCAGGGTGTCGATGCCGAAGTCCTCGCCCAGGGTCATGCCGGCGCGGGCGGTGACGCCCATCTCCAGGATGCCTTGGATGTCATAGTCCAGTATGTCCATGGGCAGCCGCTCCCTGGCGATGGCCGAGCGCAGCAGGCCGCCCAGCTTGTCCGTCGCCTCGATCACCGTGGGGGAATGGCCGAGCCGGGCGGAAAAAAACGCGGCGGAAAGGCCCTGAACGCCGCCGCCCACCACCGCGATCTTGCGGAAGGTCTCCGGCGCCCGGTAGGGCTGGACGCGCTTTCCGCTTTCCCTTTCGAAGTCCGCGGCGAAGCGCTTGAGATAATTGATGGCCACCGGCTCGTCGGTCAGGCCCCGGCGGCAGTCCTCCTCGCAGGGGCGGGGGCAGATGCGGCCGATGACCGTGGGGAACGGGTTGCGCTCCTTGATCACCTGCGCGCTCCGGTGATAGTCGCCCAAGGCGATCTGGCGGATGTATTCCCGGATGTCGATGCCCGCCGGGCAGCGCCGCTGGCACGGGGTGGTGCATTCGTCGATGGTGTATTCCCGCAGGATGCGCCGGGTGACGGAGGACAGGGTGATGATGTGCTTGGGGCAGACCCGCTCGCAGGTGCCGCAGCCGGTGCATTTGGCATCGTCCACCACCGGCAGGCCCTCGGGCCCCATGGCGATGGCGCCGAAGGGGCAGGCCCGGGCGCAGCTTCCCAGCCCCAGGCAGCCCACCGAGCAGACCTTCATGCCGCCGTTGAGCAGGGCGGCGCCCCGGCAGTCGGAGATGCCGTCGTAGATGAATTTCAGATCCGCGTCGTCCACGCCAAAATAGCAACCGGGACGGGCGATATCCGGCTCCTTGGCAAGCACGGCCACGCCCAGCACCGAGGCGATGGCCTGGGCCACGTCGGGCCCGGCGGCAACGCAGGAACCGGGGGAGGCTTTTCCCCGCACGATGGCCTCGGCGTTGGCGCTGCAGCCGGGCAGGCCGCAGCCGCCGCAGTTGGCGCCGGGCAGCACACCCTCCACCGCCTCCACCCGCGGGTCCACCCACACATAAAAGACCTTGGACGCCACGGCCAGCCCCGCGCCGACCAGAACCCCCAGCCCGCCCATCATGAGAATGGCTTGTATCATGATTTCAACTCCTTGATTCAGTTGATCGCGCCGAATTTACATTTATTGAAACAGGTGAGGCACTTGATGCACTTTTCCTTGTCGATGCGCGCCTTTTCCTTCTTCTTCCAGACAATGGCCTCAACCGGGCAGGCCCTGAAGCACAGGCCGCAGCCGGTGCAGGCCTCCGGATCGATTTCAAATTTCAGCAGCTCCACGCACCGCTTGGCCGGGCACCGCTTCTCATAGACGTGGGCATTGTACTCGTCCCGGAAATACCGCAGGGTGGACAGCACCGGGTTGGGCGCAGTCTGGCCCAGGCCGCACAGGGCCGTGTCCTTGATGATGACGGACAGCTCCTCGAGGCTCTCGATGTCGCCCGGCTCGCCCCGGCCGTCGCAGATCTTTTCCAGGATCTGGAGGAATCGGCGGGTGCCCTCCCGGCAGGGGGTGCATTTGCCGCAGGACTCGTCCTGGATGAAGTCCATGAAAAAGCGGGCCATATCGACCATGCAGGTGTCCTCGTCCATGACGATGACGCCGCCGGAGCCCATGATGGCCCCCACCTTGGCGATCTCCTCGTAGTCCACCGGGGTGTCCAGATACGCCTCGGGAATACAGCCGCCCGAGGGGCCGCCAAGCTGCACCGCCTTGAACTTCTTCTTGTCCGGAACGCCGCCGCCCACGTCAAAGATTATTGACCGGAGGCTGGCGCCCATGGGCACCTCCACCAGGCCGATGTTGTTCACGTCGCCGGAGATGGCAAAAACTTTCGTGCCCTTGCTCTTTTCCGTGCCCACCGAGGCGTACCACTGGCCGCCGTTTACGATGATCTGGGCCACGTTGGCAAAGGTCTCCACGTTGTTGAGAATCGTGGGCTTTTCCCATAAGCCCTTCTGGGCGGGAAAGGGCGGCCGGGGCCGGGGCATGCCCCGCCGGCCCTCGATGGAGCGCATCAGGGCCGTCTCTTCGCCGCAGACGAAGGCGCCGGCGCCCTGGTATATTTCAAGCTCAAAGTCAAAGCCGGAGTCGAGTATGTTCTGGCCCATAAGGCCCAGCTCCCTGGCCTGGTCGATGGCGATCTGAAGCCGGCGGATAGCCAGGGGATATTCGGTGCGGGCATAGACGTAGCCCTTGCGGGCGTCGATTGCCCGGGCGGCGATGATCATGCCCTCGATCACCGCGTGGGGGTCGGCCTCAAGAATAGACCGGTCCATGAACGCGCCGGGGTCGCCCTCGTCGGCGTTGCACAGCACATATTTAATGTCCGACACGCTGCGGCTGGCGAAATCCCACTTCATGCCCGCGGGGAATCCCGCCCCGCCCCTGCCCCGCAGGCCGGAGATCTTCATCTGCTCGATGATCTCTGCCGGCCGCATCTCCAGAAGGGCTTTGGCCACCCCCTTGTATCCGTCCCGCTCGATGTAGTCATCGATGGACTCCGGATCGATGAGGCCCTTGTTGCGAAGCACCCGGGGCATCTGGTGGGAAAAGAAGGGGATGTCGCTCTGGAGGGGAATCCGCTTTTTGTCCACCGGGTTCTTGTACAGCAGCTTTTCCACCGGCTTTCCGCCGATCAGGTGCTCGGCCACCACGGTGGGCATGTCCTCGGCGGTCAGCTTCTGGTAAAAGATGCCCTCCGGGTGAACCACCATGATGGGCCCCATGGCGCAGAACCCGTTGCAGCCCGTTTCCACCACGGCATAGCGGTCGCCCAGGCCGTTCTTTTCTATTTCCGCTTTCAGCGCCTCGATCACCGGAATGCTGCCCGTTGCGTGGCACCCGGTGCCGCCGCAGACCAGCAGCCGGATCTTGCCGTCGGCGGCCCGGGCGGCCACCAGCGCCTCGCGCCGCTTTTCCAGTTCCCGCTGTGTCAACTTTTGCATAGGTTGTCTCCTCAATCGCTCCGAAGCCGGCCCCACCGGTTTTCTGTGGTCATTTCGATTTCGCCCCTTCCCGCCTCGCCCGGCGCCGCGGGCCGGGGGCGGGCGTCACCAGGAGCCATCCAGGCCCCGCATCCCGTTCATATAGAGCCTTCCGCTGGCGACGAACATGGAATATCGCGTCCGCAAGACGGGGATCTTAAAGTCCCTGGCCAGTTCCACCACTTCCTTGCCCGGCCGCTTCCCCCGCACGAAGACCACCGCCCCCACATCGGAGACCTTGGCGGTCTGGATCACCTGGTTGGTCGTGAGCCCGGTCAGCAGGACAGCGCCCTTTGCCACCGCGGAGAGCAGATCGTCCATCAGATCGGCGCCGCCGCCCCCGAGAATGACGGTGGTGTCGAGCTGATCCTCGCCCGCCAGCACCTCGGCCTTCAGGATGTCCCGCACCTCGGAAAGTTTCATCGCCCGTTCCGCCTCTGTCCCTCATCGCCGGCCGGCGCGTGGCGCGCGGCGCGGGTGAATGTCTCATTTTGTTTCAAATCGGCTCGCTTTCGATCCGGCGCCCTATTCGTACCGCTCCAGAACCTTCAGCACGCCGTCGGCCTTCACATCGCCGTGGGTGTCATGGTCCACCACCATCACCGGCGCCAGGCCGCAGGCGCCCAGGCACCGCACCGCCTCGAGGGAGAAGCGGCGGTCGCCCGTGGTGCCGCCCTCTTCAATATGGTATTCGTTGGAGATGCGGCTCATCACCTCCTTGATGCCCTTTACATAGCAGGCCGTGCCCATGCAGACCCTGACGGTGTGCCGTCCCTTGGGGGTCATGGAAAAGAGGGAGTAAAAGGAGGCCACCCCGTACACGTCGCTGGGGGGCAGGTTCATGCCCCGTCCGATGTAATCCATGAGCGGCACGGGCAGATAGCCCACCACCTCCTGGCACTCCCGCAGCGCGGCGATCACCGAGCCCGGCCTGGGGCGGTGGGTTTCGATGATCTGGTCGATTCGGTTCCACATCGTCTCGTCGATGTCCGGATGATGCGGACGCATCAGGTGTTTCATGTTCGCCTCTCCAATCGGTTTGAATTCCAGCCCGCCGGTCACTCCGGTCTGTTTCCGGCAAACCCTCATTTTTCACAATCGGGGAAAAAAGTCAATCTTGAATCGCTTAAAACCTTTGGGGGAGCGCCTCCCGATGAGGCCGCGTCACGGGTCCAGCGCGGCCCGAAGGGCCTCAAGCTCCAGCTCCATCCGCTCCGCCAGCGCCGCCAGCGGCGAAAGATCCCCCTCCCGCGCCGCTTTTTCCGCGGCCGAGGCCGTGGCGCACAGGGGGCCGGCGGAGATGTTGGCGGCCATCCCCTTTACGGTGTGGGCATACAGCATCGCTTCCTGGACATCTCCTGCCGAAATGGCGCGCCGCAGGCCGTCCATCTGCTCGGGCATGTTGTCCATAAAGAGGTCCAAGACCTCCCGCACCAGCCCGGCATCGCCGCCCACCCGCTCCATCAGGGCGTGGCGGTCGATGGAAGCCTGCGCCTGGGCGTCCTCGCCGCCGGGCGCGGGCGCCGCTTCCCGGGCCGCGTCCGCATGGGACGCCGGAACCGCATGGACGCCGTGGGCACATGGGACGCCGTGGACGCACGGGACGCCGTGGACGGACCGGCTGGACCGGACGCCGGGGCTGTACCGGACGCCGGGGCTGTACTGGATGCCAAAGCTGTACCAGACGCCGGAGCCGGATCGGACGCCGGCGCGGCGCCGGCGAACACCCGGGCGATCACCCGCCGCAGCCCCTCCAGGTCGATGGGCTTGGCGATGTAATCGGTCATGCCCGCGGCCAGGCACCGCTCCCGGTCGCCCTTGAGGGCGTGGGCGGTCATGGCGACAATGGGCACCTCAGGGTCCCGGACGCCCGTTTCGGTGTTCCGTATGCGCCGGGTGGCCTCCAGCCCGTCGAGGCCGGGCATCTGGATGTCCATGAAGACCAGGTCATAGAGATTTTTCCGCAGGGCGTCGATGGCCTCATGCCCGTTTTCGGCCGTGTCGGACCGATATCCCAGCTTGCCCAGCATGCCCTGGGCCACCTTGCGATTGGCCGGCTGGTCCTCCGTCAGCAGGATGCGCAGGTTCGGCGGCGGCGCCGCGGCGGCCGCGGCCGCAGCGGGCGTTTCCGTCGATTGCCCGACCCCGGGCCGCTTTTCGAACCGCGCGGTGAACCAGAAGGCGGCGCCGGCCCCCTGGCGGCTGTTGACCCCGATCTCGCCGCCCATCAGGCGGGCCAGATGCCGCGCTATGGCCAGCCCGAGGCCGGTGCCCCCGTACCGGCGGCTGATGGAGCCATCCGCCT
Organism: Desulfobacteraceae bacterium; assembly: GCA_011390035.1. GTDB lineage: Bacteria > Desulfobacterota > Desulfobacteria > Desulfobacterales > JAABSP01 > JAABTE01. The sequence continues at coordinate 5,441 of JAABTE010000104.1, forward strand.
GGAAGAAGGGCTCGAAGATCCGGTCCAGCCGGTCCGGGGGAATGCCCACGCCGGTGTCCTTCACCACGGTCCGCACCCGAATGGCCTCGTCCGTCTCGCCGTCCGCGGCCGCATGCAGGGCGATCACCCCTTTTTGGGTGAACTTGATGGCGTTGCCCACCAGGTTCACCAGGATCTGGCGCAGCCGCGCGGCATCGCCCCTCAGGTTCAGGGGCAGTTCCGGGTCCAGGCGCCATTCCAGGCGCACGCCCTTTTCCCGGGCGCCGTGGCCGAACATCTCGGCCACCTCCCGAAAGGTCTCGTCCAGTCGAAAGTCAAGGTTCTCCAGATCCATCCGCCCGGCCTCGATCTTTGAAAAGTCGAGGATGTCGTTGATAAGAGCCGTCAGAACATTGGCGGAAACCCGGATGGTCTCAAGGTATTCCCGCTGCTCCGGGCTCATTTCGCTGTCCGCCATCAGCTCGGCGATGCCGACTATGGCGTTCATGGGGGTGCGGATCTCATGGCTCATGCGGGCCAGAAAATCGCTCTTGGCGGAGCTGGCCGATTCCGCGGCGGCCTTGGCCTCCTCCAGGGCGCGCAGGGTCTCGGACAGCCGGTCGTCGGCCCGCTTGCGCTCGGTGATGTCCGACACGATGCCCAGCAGGGTCTCGGGGTCTCGGTCCTCGCCAAGGATGGGCACCTTGATGACATGGACCGGCACCCGGCCCCGGCGGGTGGTGACCCGCTCCTCGGGGATCTCCAGTATCCGTCCGGCCGCCATGACTTTGGCGTCGGACCGGCGGTAGGCGTCGGCCTCCCCGGGGTCGAGGAAAATATCATAATCGGTCCGGCCCAGCGCCGCGTCCCGCCCCAGCCCGAAGATCGCCTCCATCCGGGCGTTCCAGATGGTGAAGCGGTAGTCGTCCCGGGCGTTTTTGGCAAACACGCCCACGGGCAGGTTTTCTATGATCTGGCTCAGAAAGCGCTTATGGCGATGGGTTCCCCGCTCGGAGCGGATGCGCCGGGAGATGTCATGGTGGGCCACCACCACATGAATCCGCCCCTCCGACTCGAACCGGGCGGCGTTGAGCAGAAACCAGCGCTCCACCCCCGGCCCATGACATGGATATTGCGCCTCGAAGCGCAGCCGCCGCCCGTCCATCAGGGCGCGAAGGCCAGCGGCCACCTCCGGCGCCTGTTCGGCGTTTTCCCCCCAGGCGCGCAGGCAGACGGTGATGTAGTTTTGCCCCAGCCCGTAATCCGCCGCGCCCAGCCCGTTGTCGGCGGCGAATCGGCGCCAGCCGTGGTTTACGGAGATAATTTGTCCGGATGCGTCCAGAATGGCGATATGGGCCGGCAGGGAATCGACCACCGCCTGAAAAAACCTCTGATTGTAGATGCTTTCGGTATCTTCGGGCCGAGCCCCCATCCGCTTTTCCTTCCACCGCCCCCCGTGCGGGAGGGAACGATCGACTTTTGTCGCCCCCCCGCACGAGAGGGAATGATCGGCTTTTGTCGGCCCCCTCGCATTGACGGCGGCGGCCTCCTGCGCTATGATGCGTTATTCGGCGCTCGATCTTACAGGACGCCAGAAGGATATCACTTTACCGTCAACCCCGATGAAACGCAAGTGAAATATGAGAAATTACAGAGACAAAGCGCTGGAAACCGCAGCCTTTATCAAGGCCCGCCTCCCGGAGGCTCCCAGGGTCGGCTTCCTGACGGGCACAGGGATGGGCCGGTGCGTGGATTTTCTCGAATCCCCCCTCTCCCTCGATTACGCCGGCATTCCCCATTTTCCGGTCTCCACGGCGCCCGGCCACGGCGGCCGGCTGATCTTCGGCCGGGCCGGCAATACCCCGGCGCTGGCCATGAGCGGCCGCTTTCATCTGTACGAGGGATACGACGCCCGAACCGTGAGCTTTCCCATCCGGGTGATGCGGGCCCTGGGGATTGGCCATCTGCTGATCTCCAACGCCGCCGGCGGCCTGAACCCCGATTTCGCGCCCGGCATGATCATGATCATAGATGATCACATCAATTTAACCGGCGAAAACCCGCTGATCGGCCCCAACGAGGACGACTGGGGGCCCCGCTTTCCCGACATGGGCCGCGCCTGGGACCGGGAGCTGGCCAACGCGGCCGCCGCCGTGGCCGGCGACGCGGGATTCGCGTTTTGCAGGGGCGTTTACGCCGGCCTGAAGGGCCCGTGCCTGGAAACGCCCGCCGAAGCGCGCCTCCTGCGGACCATCGGGGCCGACGCGGTGGGATTTTCCACGGTTATGGAGGCCATCGCCGCCGTCCACGCCGGAATGCGCATTCTGGGCCTTTCCATCATCACAAATGTTCATGATCCGGCCGATCCGGCCCCCGCCATTCTGGAGGATATCATCCACGCGGCGGACCAGTGCGCCCCCCGGCTGCGGGAGGTGGTCCGGGGCGTGATCGAATCCATCGACGCGGAGGCCGCCCATGACTGACGCCGCGGCCGGCCC
>JAABTE010000105.1 GCA_011390035.1 Desulfobacteraceae bacterium
TTACAACGGCATTGTGCTATCCATGGACGACGCCTGTCCGCTCATCCGGCGGGGATATGTGGCGGTGACCGGCGACACCATCTCTGCGGTGGGCTCTGCAGTGGGGTCCATGGACAATCAGATGGACGTCGCGGCGGCTCTGATCCGGCGGGCCCGGAAAGTCATTGACGCCCGAGGCGGCATCATCATGCCGGGCCTTGTCAACGCCCACACCCACGCGGCCATGACCCTGTTCCGGGGCCTGGC
>JAABTE010000106.1 GCA_011390035.1 Desulfobacteraceae bacterium
GGAGACCGGGTCAGGGAGATCGATCCGGCCCTGCGGGAGCGGACCCTTCAGTGGCTGCTGGACCGGGGGATGAGCCAGGAGGCGCTGCGCCCCCTGCGTGAGGTGGTGGCCATGGCCGGACAGGAGCAAAGCGACGTGTTCGGCGAAGCCCTGCCCGCCGGCCTGGTCCTTCGGGATGCGGAATCCGCCTCCGCCTGATGCGGCTTGAGTTGGCCTTCGCCTGAGGCGGCTGGAATCAGCCTTCGCCTCAGGCGGCATCCCCCGCGCCGAACTCGTCCATTCGCCGCACCCCTTCCATCAGCAGGCTCATGAAATCAGCCAGGGGCCTTGCGGCCATGTCTGCTTCGGGAAGGATCGGCTTGAACTTGAACCGCCCCTCGGTGGACTTCAGCACCTCGTAAAAGGCCTCGGGGCCCTCCAGGTCGCCATAAGCGGCCCGCACCATCTCCCCGTCCCTGAAGGCGATCTCCGCGGTCTCGCCGGCCAGCTCCAGCCGCACCACGCCGGTCTTCTGGTTCAGGTTGAACATCTGGAAAAGACCGGTGGGCGGGATTTCCGACAGCCTGCCCACGATTTCCGCGGACATCTCGTCGAAGAACATCACATTGGTGTGGGCCAGCCGCCGGGCCAGCAGGCAGGCGATGTACATCTGAAGCGACGGCGCGTTGCCCAGCATCTTGCGGAACCGCTCGCCTTCCAGGTACAGCAGCTTGGTCTCCTGAAGGGTCCGCACCGTTGCGCCCACCGGCTCGCCGCTGAGCAGGCTCATCTCGCCGAAGATCTCGCCCTTGCCCAGATGGGCCATGCACACATCCTCCTCGGCCAGCACCTCCACCTTCCCGGAAACGATGACGTACAGGTTCCGGCCCTCCTCGCCCCGGTTGATGATGGTGTGGCCGGGCTCATACCGCCGCATTTTCAAAAAGGAGACGATGTCCGTCAGGTTGCCCTCTTCCATGGCCTGGAAAAAGGGAAACTGGCTGAGCAGATGCACGATGGCGGTCACGTCCTGCACGGGCCGATCCTCCCGGCCCAGGTCGGACGACACGGCGCCCCGGTATTCAAGCTTGATGAACCCACCGCATTCGCTGCAATCGAACCGGTAGCGCTTCTCCGCGTCGATCCGGCCGTATTTTTTCAACACCTCGCGGATATCTCCTGCAAGGATCACGCACACGGGCTTCTTTCGCTTGCACGAAAGGGCCGTGGCGTTGAGTTCCAGTGTGTCGCCCACATTGTAAAGGGGGCATTCGTGCGCGCCGATGACTTCAATGACGGCGTCGGGTTGGGGCATGGAGTCCTCTCCTTCCGGATGCGTTATATTCCGCCCCTGCTTATCATTTTTGGAGGTGAATGTAAATGAGGGATTGCGGCGCGACATGCCTTGCAAGCCTTTTGAGAGTCGCCGGGCGACTGACGCCCCTTCAGGGGCTTTCCCGGTATTGCCGGGGGATGCGCCCCCCGGCTTCCGGGCGTGGACGACTTTGACGGGAGCTTGGGGATCTTGGAATCGGAACAGCCGCCGTCAGGTCGAGAATTTTTTGAGAATCAGCGTCCCGTTTGTCCCCCCGAACCCGAAGGAATTGGACATGGCGATGCTCACGCTTGCCTTTCGCGCCACATGGGGCACATAGTCCAGATCGCACCCCTCGTCCGGGTTGTCCAGGTTGATGGTGGGCGGAATGATGCCGTCATGAATGGTCAGCGCCGCAAAGGCGGTCTCGATGCCGCCGGCGCCGCCCAGCAGGTGGCCGGTCATGGATTTGGTGGAACTCATGGGCGTGGTTTTGGCGTGGTCGCCGAAAACGGCCTTCACCGCGGCCGTCTCGTACTGGTCGTTCAACTGGGTGGAGGTGCCGTGGGCGTTGATGTAGTCGATGGCCGAAGGACCGATCCCCGCGGAATCAAGGGCCACCCGCATGCACCTGGCCATCCCCTCGCCCTCGGGGGCCGGGGCGGTCATGTGGTGGCCGTCGCTGCTCATGCCGTAGCCGATCAGCTCAGCGTAGATCCGCGCCCCCCGGTCAAGCGCCGATTCCAGGGTCTCGATGAAAAGAATGCCGGCGCCTTCCCCCACCACGAAGCCGTCACGGTCCCGGTCAAAGGGGCGCGACGCCTTTTCCGGCGCGTCATTGCGGGTGGAAAGGGCCTTCATGGCGTTGAAACCGGCGATGCATGTGGGGGTGATCACCGATTCCACGCCGCCGGTGAACATGGCGTCCGCCATGCCCGCCCGGATGGTCTGGTACGCCTCGCCCACGCCGTGGGTGCCCGCGGCGCAGGCCGTGGCCACCGATGCGTTGGGGCCCTTGGCCTTAAAATGCATGGAGATCATGCCTGGGGCCATGTTGCCGATCATCAGGGGAATGAAAAAGGGGCTGACACGCTTGGGGCCCTTTTCCTGAAGGATGCGGGTGTTCTCTTCCAGGATCTCCAGCCCGCCCAGGCCGCAGCCGGTGATCACGCCCACCCGGTTTTCGTTCGTCTCGCAGATGACGAACCCGGAATCCTCAAGGGCCATGCGGGCCGCGGCCACCGCGTAGGCGATGAAAAGCTGGGTCCTTCTGGCGTCTTTTTTGGGCATGAAATCCTCGGCGTTGAATCCCTTCACCTCGCCGGCGATCCGGGTGGCATAGCCGGTGGCGTCGAACCGGGTGATCTCGCCGATGCCGGAACGGCCCGCGCAGAGCGCGGACCAGGACGCCTCAAGGCCCACGCCAAGGGGCGTGATCAGCCCGATGCCCGTTATCACGACACGCCTTTTCAATGGGGGCCTCCTTGCCTGTTTCGGTTGCGCTCGGGCATCCGGATCAGTTCTTCATCACATAGTTGATGGCTTCCTTGACCGTGGTGATCTTCTCGGCGTCCTCGTCGGAGATGTCGATGTTGAACTCCTCCTCCATGGACATGATCAGCTCCACCAGGTCGAGGGAATCGGCGCCCAGATCATCCACAAAGGAGGCGTCCGGCACCACCTCGTCGATATCGACACTGAGTTTTTCCGCGATGATCTTCTTGACTTTATCTTCCGTGGACATTTTTCCTGTTCTCCTTCCGGCGACATCCGCCGCCTGGACATTCGTCAATCATAAAATCCGTCGCCTGGACATTCGTCAGTTATAAAATCCGGCGCCTGGACATTCGTTAATTATAAAATCCGGCGCCTGGACATTCGTCAGTTATAAAAAAGGACGAGGCTGTAAAAAAAGACGAGGCTGTGCATTTTGGTGTTGTGGCTGTGACAAATCATGCTGCAGGGGAAGCCCTACATGTACATCCCGCCGTTGACATGAATCACCTGGCCCGTGATGTAGGCGGCGGCCTCGGACGCCAGAAAGGCCACGGCGCCGGCCACCTCTTCCGGGGCCGCGGCCCGCCCCAGGGGGATCTGGGCCAGCATGGCCTCCCGGGCTTTTTCACCGAGAGCGGCCGTCATGTCGGTTTCAACGTATCCGGGCGCCACCGCGTTCACGGTGATGTTCCGGGACGCCAGCTCCCTTGCCAATGCCTTGGTCAGGCCGATGAGGCCCGCCTTGGCCGACACATAGTTGGCCTGGCCGGGATTGCCGGAGACGCCCACAACGGACGAGACATTGATGATCCGGCCGCTCCGCCTACGGATCATGGTCCTGGCCGCGGCCTTGGCGCACAGGAAGGCGCCTTTTAAATTCGTATCGAGTACCGCGTCCCAGTCGCTTTCCTTCATGCGCACCAGCAGGCCGTCCCGGGCGATGCCCGCGTTGTTGACCAGCGCGTCCAGCCGGCCTGTTGCTTCAATGACTTCCTTAAAAAAGTCTTCCACCCCGGCCGGATCCGTCACGTCCATCCGCCGGCCCTCGGCCGCGCCGCCGGCCTCGGCCACCCGAGCGATGGTCTCTTCCGCCGCCGCCGCGTCTGATGCGTAATTGAAAAAGATCCGGGCGCCCGGCCCGGCAAAAGCCAGGCAGATGGCCCGGCCGATGCCCCGGGAACCGCCGGTGACGATGATGGTTCGGGTTTCGCTCATGATCCGGTCCTTCCAAACAGGATGTCGGCCAGCCGGTCCATGGCGGCCGTCATGCCGCGCTCGGCTTCCCATAGTGCATCCACCCCGGTGGCCTTCCGGAGGGCGTCCACCGTTGGTGCGTCGAAACCTCCCGTGCCCAGCAGGATGCGGCGGATGCCGTCGGCGGTCACCCGGGCGGTCTCCGCGGCGAAGATCCGGCTGACCAGCCGGCGCCGCTCCGCGTCCGGAGCCCCGGCCCCGACCCCAACAGCGTTCCCGGCTCCGGCAGCGTTCCCGGCCCCGGCAGCGTTCCCGGCCCCGGTAGCGTCCCCGGCTCCGGCAGCGTCCCCAGCCCCAGCCGCGGCCGCTGCGGCCTTTTCGGCCATGCCCGCGGCCACTTCCACATGGGCCATCATGTCCGCCAGGGTGAACATCAGGGTCTGCTGCTTTGTCAGCTTGTTTTCGTGGACGAAATCGACCATCCGGTTCAGGGCCCGGGCGCAGATGGCGATATAAGACGCGCCGGCCTCGGGCAGGGCGGCCTCCGCGGCGTCCATCCGCACGGCCATTTTTTCGTAGAAGGCGCCTTTGGTCTTTCGGACCTTTTTCCACCGGAAGGTGGAGATGATGTTCTGCTGGATCTCGCTGGCGCCCTCGTAGATGCAGGTGATCTTCACGTCCCGCTTGATCTTTTCCACGCCGAACTCGCAGATGTAGCCGTAGCCGCCCAGGGCCTGCATGGCGTCGTCCGCGGCGCGGTTGGCCGCCTCGGAGGCGAACAGCTTGGCGATGGATCCTTCCACCTCCAGGTCCTTTTCCCCCATGTCAAGCCGCAGGGCGATGGCGTCTATAAAGGCCGACACCGCCTCCAGCCGGACCACATGGGGCACGATCAGCTTGTGGGCGTAGCCCTGCTTTTCCGAAAGGGGCCCGCCGAACTGGACGCGCTCTCTGGCATAAGCTATGGCCGCGTCCAGCGCCGCCATCCCGCCGCCCACGGCCATGGAGGCCACCATCAGGCGGGTGTAGCCGAAGACGGCGTTGGCCTGCTTCAGGCCCTTGCCCGGCTCGCCGCCGATCAGGTTCTCCATGGGTACGAAGACATCCGTCAGGGTGATGGGGGAGGTGTTGGAGGCGCGGATGCCGTGCTTTTCCTCGCCCTTGCCCGGCGCGAAGCCCTCCGCGCCCTTTTCGATCACAAAGAAGGACGGGCCCTCGGGGGTTCTGGCCAGCAGGGTGACGAAATCGGCAGCCAGCCCGTTTGAGATGAACTGCTTGACCCCGTTTATCCGGTAGCCGGATACGGCGCCGTCCGCGTCTGTGACCGGCTCGGCCCTGGTTTTCAGGGCCGCCACGTTGGAGCCGGCCTCCGGCTCGGTTACGGCGTAGGCAACCAGCGTATCGCCCTCTGCGATGGCCCCGAGCCAGCGTGCCTTCTGCTCTTCCGTGCCCCCAACCAGCAGGGGATCGGCGCCGAGCTGGATGGCGAAAAAGGCGGTGGCGATTCCCAGGCAGATGGACGACATTTGGCGGGTTACGGCGCAACAGTCCCGGGCGCCGCCGCCCATGCCGCCGTATTCCTCGGGAACGAACAGCAGTTGAAGGCCGATCTCCGGGCCCAGCATCTCCCGGATCACGTCCTCCGGGAAGACCTCCTTGTGATCAAACTCCCGGATCCGCTCCGGCGTCAGCAGCCGCTTTCGCAACTGCGCAAGGGTGTCCAGCACCATCTGGCGGGACTCGTCGTCAAGGCCGTAGGGCGCCTTATCGGCGCTGTCGAGCGTCGTTGTCATGTTTTTTCCGTTTTTTTTTCCGATGGGCCGCCCAGGGGCGTCCGCTGTCGGCGCTCCGGCGCCGCCGGGCGGGGGCGGCGCCGGAGATCTTCCGCCAGAGCGTTTTGGTTCATCAAGCCGTCGCACGCGGGAGCGCTTGACGGATCTGAATTAATTTAAGCTAATCCGGCCTTTTCCTCTACATACGACCGATTGCGGTAGGTGCCGCAGGACGGGCAGATATGATGAGGCAGCTTGGCTTCGCCGCACTGGGGGCAGGGGATTACGTTGGGGGCCGCGATCTTCTGATGCGTGCGGCTCTTGTCGCGTCTTGACTTGGAATGTCGACGTTTGGGTAAAGCCATCGGTGATCTCCTAATAATTCATTAATCTGTGAACGCCATCTTCCTTCTCGTCTCTGAAAAGGACAACAGAGACTAGTAATTGAATCAGACGCGATTGTCAATATTTTTTTCCGGTTTGGCCTTGTCAATCGATTTTTGATATGCTATCAAATGCGTTTCGGCATCAGGCCATCCCCCCGCCCCCGGGATGCGATGGTCTCCACCGTGGCCGCGCCGTCGGGCCCGCCCGGCCCGGATGACTTGTTTGACTATCTACCACATTGTGAAAATAAGTCAAACAAAAAAAACAGCCCCAGGGCGGCAAAAAGCACCGCCGCCGGGCCACCGGGGGGCGATGAATTCAATAATACCAAATAATTTAAAACCTTTAACACCTGAACAGGAAAAACGAATGGCCACCATAATAACCCGCTTTCCCCCCAGCCCCACGGGATATCTCCACCTTGGCGGCGCCCGCACCGCCCTTTTCAACTGGCTGTACGCCCGCCACACCGGCGGCCGGTTCGTCCTGCGCATCGAAGACACGGATCAGGCCCGCTCCACCCAGCAGAGCGTGGACGCCATCTTCGAGGCCCTCGAATGGCTGGGCATCGACTGGGACGAGGGGCCCTACTACCAGTCCCGGCGGTACGATATCTATAACCAGCGCGTGGAAAAGCTGCTGGAAACGGGCCACGCCTATTATTGCGAATGCTCCACCGAGCGGCTGGAGCGGATGCGTGCAGAGGCCCTGGCCGCGGGCGGCAAGCCCAAGTACGACGGCACATGCCGGGAAAGGGGCCTGGCCGCCGGCCCCGGCCGGGTGGTGCGCTTTAAGGCGCCCCTTTCCGGAACCACCGTGCTGGAAGACGTGATCAAGGGGCCCATTGTCTTTCAGAACGCCGAGCTGGACGATTTTATCATCCTGCGCTCGGACGGCCATCCCACCTACAACTTCGTGGTGGTGGTGGACGACGTGACCATGGGCATCAACCATGTGATCCGGGGCGACGATCACGTCAACAACACCCCGCGGCAGATCCTTTTATACAAGGCCCTCGGGGCGGATCTGCCCGTCTTCGGCCATGTGCCCATGGTGTTGGGGCCGGACCGGACGCGGTTGAGCAAGCGCCACGGCGCCATGTCCGTCACCGCCTACCGGGACATGGGCTACCTGCCGGCGGCCATGATCAACTTCCTGGTGCGCCTGGGCTGGTCATGCGGGGACGAGGAGTTCTTCACAAGAAACGATCTGATCGCCAAGTTTTCCATCGAGAACATCGGCCGCTCCGCCGGCGTCTTCAACCCGGAAAAGCTGCTGGCCTTAAACGCCGATCACATCAAGGCCACGCCCCCTTCGGAACTGGTCCCGCATCTGGCGCCGTTCCTTGCGCAGCGGGGCCTGCCCGTGGACGACACCGCCTATATCGAAAAAATCATCCCCACCCTGGCCCCCCGGAGCAAGACCCTGGTGGAGATGGCCGAGGCGGCGCGCTTCTATTTTGAAACCGACATCGCCTACGACGAGAAGGCCGCCGCCAAGTTTCTAAAGCCCGAGGCGGCCGAGCCCCTGGCGCTGCTGACGGCCAACCTTAAGGGCCTGGCCGATTTCGACGAGCCCTCCCTGGAAGCGGCCTTTACAGACGTGATGGACCGCTCTGGCCTGAAGCTGGGCAAGATAGCCCAGCCCGTGCGGGTTGCCCTCACCGGCGGCACGGTGAGCCCCGGCATCTTCGAGATCATCGCCGTCCTGGGCCCCGAGCGGACCCTGGCCCGGCTGGAAAAGGCGCTGGCTCACATCAGGGGTTGATTTTTTTCCTTGACAGGGCCGGTAAAATCGGTTAAAAGTATTTTTTGATTTTGCTGGGAGATCGTCCAGAGGCAGGACAACGGGTTCTGGCCCCGTTAACCCAGGTTCGAATCCTGGTCTCCCAGCCACAAAATTCTCCCCTCATAAAGCAATCACGCCTTAGAATACCTGACAAGACGGGTCACAAAACGATGTTGCTCCGAGAGAGCCATCCTCATGGGATGCCATAAAACGGCCA
>JAABTE010000107.1 GCA_011390035.1 Desulfobacteraceae bacterium
AAGGTGCGCTCATGGGGCAGCACTATGCCCTTTTCAAAGGGCTCCAGCCGCACGGCGGCAATCAGCCCGTAGCGGCCCGCCCGCCGCCCGTCCGCGTCGAAATCTGTCCGCGTCAGGTACAGCGCCGGCCCCGGCTCATGAATCAGGACGCCCTCGGCCAGCCACTGTTTATAGAATCGCGCCGCCCGAACATGCGGGTTCTCGGCCCCGGCCGACCCGGGCCCATCTTCTCCCGGGGCCACGTCCCCGGCCTCCGGCCTATTCAGGATCAGCCGGATGATGTTCTTAGGATGGCGCTCGTAATAAGCCGCCTGCTGCTTTTTGGATATTACGTCGTAGGGAGGCGTGGCCACCGCGGCCATGTCTCCGATCCGATCCGGGTTATAAAGGATGCCCTTAAAGGGGGTCACTTCCGCCATTGCTTTCAACCTTTGCGTTTGGGTCCAAAGTTGCCACGGTAGCCAAAGGGCGCTTGCCACGATAGCCAAAGGGCGCATTGATACTAAAATACGGCGCATTATTCAAGGCCCGTTTTCAAATTATGAAAAAAGCCCATTGACAACCCCGGATTCCCGATATAAAGTGTTGGACTTGTGGTGAGCCGGAGAGGTGGCCGAGCGGCTGAAGGCCCCGCTCTCGAAAAGCGGTATCCTGGCTAAAACCGGGATCGTGGGTTCGAATCCCACCCTCTCCGCCAGGCGCCCGCCATTTCACATAGCGGCGGCCTCGAAGGTCGCCGACCCGCTTTTATGCTTGCGGAGAGATGTCCGAGCTGGCCGAAGGAGCACGACTGGAAATCGTGTGTGCTGTCAAAACCGGCACCGAGGGTTCGAATCCCTCTCTCTCCGCCATAATTATTTCAGGACCCGATAGCCACAACACTATCCACTAAAATATCCATGTCTTATCTTGTCCTCGCGCGCAAATACCGGCCCCAGTCCTTCGAGGATGTCGTGGGGCAGGAGCATGTGACCCGAACGCTCCAAAACGCCATCGCCGCCGGCCGGGTGGCCCACGCCATTCTCTTTTCCGGCCCCCGGGGCACCGGAAAAACCACCGTGGCCCGCATCATGGCAAAGGCGATGAACTGCGCGACCGGCCCCACTCCCCGCCCGTGCAACCAGTGCCGCTCCTGCAGTGAGATCCGGGACGGGGGGGCCGCGGATGTTTACGAGATCGACGGCGCATCCAACAACGGCGTCGATCACATCCGGGATCTGCGGGAAAACGTCAAGTACATGCCCGCCCACAGCCCCCGGAAGATCTACATCATCGACGAGGTCCACATGCTCAGCGCGGCGGCCTTCAACGCCCTTCTCAAGACGCTTGAGGAGCCGCCCGACCACGTCATGTTCTTCTTCGCCACCACCGAAATCCACAAGATACCGGTCACCATCCTGTCCCGATGCCAGCGCCATGACATGCGGCGCATCAATGTGGATGCCATCGTCTCCCACATGGAAAGCCTGTGCCGGCGGGAAAACGTCACCGTCTCGCCCGAAAGCCTGCGGGTCATCGCCCGGGAGGCCGAAGGCGGCATGAGAGACGCCCTGAGCCTTTTGGATCAGATCATCACATGCGCCGACGAGGACGGGGCCATCGCCCACGAGAAGGTGATCGATCTGCTGGGCGTGGTGGACCGGCGGGCCCTGTTCGACATGTCCGGCGCCATCGTCGCCGGGGATGTGCCCCGGATGCTGGAAATCATCGAGGCCATCCACCGCCACGGACACAACCTGAAGACCTTTTACGCCGACCTGGCGGCCCACTTTCGCAACCTGCTGGTGGTCCGCATGGGCCGGGAGGTGGACCGGCTGGTGGACGCCCCCGCCCACGAGCGCGAGCAGATGGCGGCCCAGACGCGGGACCTGTCCCCAGAATACCTGTGCCGCATGGCCACGGCGCTGCTGGCCGAGGAGCCGGCCCTCAAGTTTTCCGCCTCGCCCCGCATCGCCATGGAGATGGCCCTTATCCGGCTGGTTCACATCCGGCCGATCCTGCCCATCGAAACGCTCATCGATGCCTTAGACCGCCTGCGGGACGGGGTGGAGCCGCCCGAGCCGGCGCCACAGCGCCCGCTGATGACCCGGCGTGCGGATCTGGCGCCGGAACCGGAAACAGCCCGACAGCCCAATCTGAACCAGGCGCGGGAATGGGAACATTCGCCGGGCCAGGCAGCGATGCCGGACGCCAAGCCAGCGATGCCGGACGCCAAGCCAGCGCCGGAACCGCCCGTTGAAACATCGCCGCCGCTCCCGGCGCACGCGCATCCCGCGGACTGGAATCAAGAGGATGAGCGTCCGATTGAAGAAAAACCGGCGGATGAGAACCCGTATGATGCCGTTGCCCGGACCGATGCGCCGCCGCCCCTCGAATTCGATGCCTCGGAGGACAAGGAAAAGATCTGGCGAAAATTCGTGGCGCGCGCCGAAACCCTCTCCACCCCGCTGGGGGCCCGGCTGGGCAAGTGCGAGCTGGCCGCCCTGTCCGATGACCGCATGGAAATCGCATTGGACGGCAATAACATGAGCCGCAACCAGATCGAAAAGGGAATGGACAAGCTGAAAGAAGCCTGCCGCCTCCATTTCGGCCATGAAATGACCATTCAGCTCAGGGAGGCGGAGGGCAATGGGTCTGAAGCGTCCAGCCGAAGAGAACGGATGGACGCGATAGAAGGCGCTCAGCAGAAAGCGCGCTCCCATCCGGTGGTAACCGCTGCCATGGAGATCTTCCATGGGACTTTCCTCAAGGTGGAGCTGCTGGATTGATCCGAACCTTATTGTTTACAACGAATGACGCAAGGAGGTAATGCCTATGAAGGGCATGGGACAAATGATGAAACAGGCCCAGAAGCTTCAGGCCAAGATGGCCAAACTACAAGAGGAGCTGGGCGAGCGAGTCGTGGAGGGCACAGCCGGCGGCGGCATGGTCCGGGTGACGGCCAGCGGCAAGCAGCAGGTTGTCGCCATCAAGATCGAAAAAGAGGTGGTGGACCCGGAGGACGTTGAGATGCTCCAGGACCTGATCACCGCCGCGGTCAACGACGCGCTGACCAAATCCCAGGAGATGGTCTCATCGGAGATGAGCAAGCTGACCGGCGGGCTGAACATTCCCGGACTGATGTGACATGAGCTATTATCCCGCCTCCATCCGCAAGCTGATCGCCCAGTTGTCCCGCCTGCCGGGCATCGGCGAGAAAACGGCCGAGCGGCTGGCCATGCATCTGCTGAAGGCGCCCCCCAAGGAGGCCGACGCCCTGGCCGCCGCCCTCGTTGAGATGCGGGAAAAAGCCCGGCTCTGCTCGGAATGCAACGGGTTAAGCGATTCGCCCCTGTGCCGCATTTGCGCCGATCCGGGGCGGGACCAGACCACGCTGTGCGTGGTGGAGCAGCCGGCCGAGATGGTGGCCATAGAGCGGGCCGGGGCCTTTTCGGGGCGCTATCATATTCTTCAGGGAACACTGTCTCCCATGAACGGCGTCGGGCCGGAGGACATCCGGATCCGGGAGCTGATGGAGCGCATCCGGCGGGGCGGGATTACCGAGGTGGTGCTGGCAACGGGCACAAGCGTGGAGGGGGAGGCCACGGCCTCCTATCTGGCCGAGTGTCTGGCGCCGCATAACATCCGGGTGACCCGGATCGCATCCGGGGTGCCCATCGGCGGGGATTTGAAATTCGTGGACCCGGTGACCCTGAAGCGGGCCATGGAGGTCCGCCATGCGTTCTGACGCCCCGACGGAACTTTTTTCCTGCAAGATGTGCGGGGAGTGCTGCATGGGGTTTGGGGGCACCTATGTGTCCGAGGCGGAGATGGCGGCCATTGCGCGGTATTTGCAGGAACCGCCGGAGAGTTTTGCGGAGCGGTATTGCCGGCCCTCCGGCAGCCGGCAGGTTCTGGGGCAGGCGGATTCGGGATATTGCGTTTTTATGAAGGATCGGCGGTGCGGCATCCATCCGGTTAAGCCCCGGATGTGCCGGGCGTGGCCGTTTCTGGAAAGCGTGTTGCGGGATCCGATCAACTGGAAGATCATGGCCGGGGTTTGCCCAGGGATTCGGGGGGATGCCGATCCGGAGGATGTGCGGCGGGGAGTGATTGCCTACCGCAGGGCCAACGGGTTGAGCTTGAGCGGGGTGGACGACATGGACGCAATGGGCGGAATGGACAGGGCGGCATCGGATGCTTTGGACCCGGATGCTTTGGACCCGGATGCTTCTGAACAGGATGCTCCTGAACAAGATGCTTCTGAACAGGATGCTCCTGAACAGGATGGTCTTAAATGACCATTGGCGTTTTAGGGGCCGGCATTGTCGGGCTATCCACGATTGCCTTTCTGCGGCGGCATCTGCCGGAGGCCGATTTCATTTACCTGGGGGACACGGCCCGGGCGCCCTATGGCACAAAGAGCCCGGAGACGGTTCGCGCCTTTGCCCTCGAAGGAGGCCGGCGGCTGATATCCGAGGGCGCCGAGGCTGTGATGGTGGTCTCCTGCGCCATTGCCGCATGCGGGGGGGAGTTTCTGGCCGGGCATCTTTCAGTTCCCGTGATGGACCCGGTGGCGGCAACCGCCGCGGCCGCCGCGGCCGCCAACCGGAAGGGGGCCATCGGGCTTCTGGGCGATCCGCTCACGGTGGAAAGCGGGCGTTTCGAAGCGGCGGTCCGGGCAGTGGCGCCCCGGGGCCGCGTTTACGCCTCCGCCTGCCCGCTGCTCACGCCCCTTGTTGAGGCGGACCGGGCGGGCAAGCCCGAAACGGCCATGATCATCAGAAAATACCTGCTACCCCTGAAGGTCCGCCAGATCGACACCCTGATCCCGGCCACCGCCGCCTTCGGGCCGCTGGAGAAGGCCATTGCCGGCAAGGCAGGCCGGCGGGTTCGCGTGGTGAATCCCTTTTTGGCCATGGCCGCCGCCGCCGCGGATCATTTTGCCGCCGGCAACATATCCATAACCGGCGGCGGCGGCATCCGGGTGCTTCTGACGGACACCGCCCCAACCGTCCTCAACCGCGCAAGATTCCTCCTTCACCGGAACCCGGCCATCCAGCAGATCCACCTGTAATCCATTCATTCACACAATCCCGCGGCGCCTTGTTAACCCTACAACGCCATTTGGGAAAATCAGTCCATCATATTGTACATGGATAACAATACAAGCACCATACACAGGGCTTCAAAGCACATGTGGCGTTGTAGGGTTAATCCCATCCATCCGGAATTGGTAGCGCTTAAGTGGAACTACTCTTATCTCAAATATCCCGCGATCGACCCTCCCAGGCCCGGGGAGGCCGCGATGAGATGATCCCCCCCCTTTTCCCCGTGCAGATAATCGGCCAGGAAAAACTCCCCCCCGTCCATATTATGCATTTTCCCGCCCGCCGCGTTCAGGATCACCGTCGCCGCGGCCAGTTCCTGATAGGATTCATTGACGCACAAGGCCGCCTCTGCCCGGCCGGCCGCAACATAGCAGATGTGGGCCGCCGCGCATCCCAGATTCCGCACCTTTCCGGGAAAGGTGGTTCGATACCCCTGATGGAACCGGGAATAGGTGAACAGCAGGCTCTCCTCGTTCACGGTCTCCTGGGGGGAAATGCGGATGGGCCGGCCCCGCCAGTGGGCCGCGCCGCCGGCGCGGGCGTAAAACAGCTCGCCGATGGCCGGCATGGAAAAGATCCCGAACAGCGGCCAGTGGTTTTCAAACAGGGCGATGGAGATGCCCCACAGGGGGATGCCGCCCTGGAAGTTGGCCACGCCGTCCAGGGGATCGAAGATCCACAGATACCGCTTCTGCTCATGGCTGTAATCGTCGGTCTCGGAAAGATCCGGAAAGATCCGGTGCTCCGGGTAGGCCGCCTTGATCTTGTCCGTGAAATACTCCGCCAGGCTCAGCTCCGCCTCCGTTACCAGGGAGGCGTCGAACTTGATGGCGCTTTCCCCCTTGCCGGAGTAGGTCAGGGCCTTTTCCCCCAGCCGTTTCATCAGGTCCAGGGCGAAATCGCTCAACTCGTCGATCCCATGTTCCGCTGCGTGGTCAGAAGTGGCCGCCATTCTTCCTCCTTTTTTGGGTTTTCGTCATTTCCGGATTACCGGACGTCCCCGATTCCGTCTGTTCCGGCTCGGGGTTTCCAATCATGGATGTTCTGTGTTCCCATCGCTGTCTTCATTCGCTCGACTCCTTACCACCACATAGGTCATGGCGAGCAGCAGGCCGCCCCAGGTCATGATTCGCACCGCCCCCGGCGCAAAGGGCCGGAACCTTTAGGCGAACATCGCCGCTATGGTGATCAGGATGGCGAAAACATTTAAGGCGTCCACGCGAAATGGCCCCTTTCTATTGTAACCCGGATCAGGCTGTTGTAATATTCGTGTTTTTATGGGCTTCCGGCAATGAGCGGAAGCCATGGGAATATCCGAAACACCGCCATAGCGCATGATGCCAGCAAAGATACCAGACGCATACCACCCGCCGCCCGAACAGCGGCCGGCCTCGCTGCTGAAAAAAGCCTACGAGCGGCTCATCAAGATCCGCGGCCAGCCCCGGGAGATCGCCCAGGGCTTTGCCCTGGGCATCTTCGTGGGCATGTCCCCATTCCTGGGCTTTCAGACCATGGGGGTCATTTTCCTGGCCAGCCTGCTCAAATGGAACAAGATCGCCGCGGCCATCGGGGTCTGGATCTCCAACCCTGTGACCGCCCCGGTGCTTTACAGCGTCACCTATTTTATCGGCGCCGCCTTCATGGGAAAGGACCCGGCCCCCCTTCCCTGGCGCGGCAGCCCCGAATCGTTTCTGGAGAGCCTGGCCCGGGCGCCGGACATTCTCTGGGCGCTGGTGCTGGGGGGCATGATCCTGGGCCTGCCCCTGGCGGTGGCATCCTATTATTTCGTCCACTCGGCCGTGCGCCGGTATCAGGTGGAAATCCGGGAAAAACTGGCCCGGAAGAAGCGGACGGGCGGCAGCCGGCTCCGGCGGAGAAAAAAACGGCCGGAAGGAAAATAAGCGGGAAATCTATTGACAAAGAGCGTATAATTTTATATTTAAGGAGTTTTAGCAGATGGCATGTTTTGGTGTTATCCAGCGCATCCCATGCTTAAATTTATAAAAAAAACCATTTGTTATCCAGAAAGGAGCTGTTAGCGTGGCAAATCACAAATCCGCCCTGAAACGCGCCCGGCAGAACGAAACCCGCCGACTGCGCAATAAGTCCGTCAAGACCCGGGTCAAGAACGTGGTGAAAGAGATCCGCGCAGCCGCGGCCGCCGGCGGCGATACCATCGGCGAATCCCTGGTCAGCGCCCAGTCGATCATCGACAAGGCGGCCAAAAAGGGCGTCATCCATCGGCGCACCGCCGCCCGGAAGATCTCCCGCCTGGCCAAACTGGCAAACGCCAGGAGCTGATTCCCACAGCGGATACATTTAAAAAAAGGGCGCGATTTCCCAGCCCATGGCGCCGCCGCCTCAAAAACCGGTAATCAATCGATTGTAAACCGATTCCGCCACCCGACGGGAGATCTCCTCCATGGCCTGGCGCAGGTTGTAGTCCGTTACCCGGCGGTCATCCGATACGGCATACGCCTCCTCCCCGGCGATGGTGGCGTCGGACCACAGAGCCGCGCCATCCGCCCGGGTCAGGCTGAAGGCAAAGGTCATGGAAACCCGCCGCTCCAGGGCCACATGCCGGCTTCGATGGGAGATGGTTTCCGTCCGGGCGGATTGGACCACCCCTTTTAAAATGGCGTCGGCAGCTTCGGCCGACCGGGCCGGCCGAAGCCGCTGATCCCGGGTAAACTCGAAGATCAGATCGTTGGTAAAGACCGTCTCGATGCCGGTGACACCGGTCCGGTTTTCCAGCAGGGGGATGAACACGCGCCGCACATCCGGCGGAAGGGCGCCGCCGGCGGCGAATCGATACCCGCACCCCGGCGCCGCCGCCAGAATCGCCACCGCCAGAATCGCCACCGCCAGAAGGGCAACAGGCGGAAGTACAACAGGCGTAAACGGAAGTGGCAGGGCGCGGAGGCGCCCTCCTGGAACAACCCCCATCCGCAGCGACCCGATTTCCGGCACTTCCGCTTCTTCAAGCATTCCGACTTCTTCCGGCATTCCGACTTCTTCCGGCATTCCGACTTCTTCCGG
>JAABTE010000108.1 GCA_011390035.1 Desulfobacteraceae bacterium
GAGAGATGAAATGACAGAGATAATGGATGTCACCGCCCGAGAGGTGCTCGATTCCAGGGGCAATCCCACCGTTGAGGCCGAAGTGACGCTGGCCTGCGGCGCCGTGGGGCGTGCCACTGTTCCATCAGGGGCTTCCACCGGCGCCCGCGAGGCGCTGGAGCTTCGGGACAAGGATGAAAATCGGTATATGGGCAAGGGCGTCACCCAGGCCGTGGACAATGTGAAAAACGACATCGCCATCGCCCTGCGGGGCATGGACGCCGCGGACCAGGCGGCTGTGGACCGGCACATGATCGACCTGGACGGCACCGACAACAAGTCCCGGTTCGGCGCCAACGCCATCCTCGGCGTTTCCATGGCCGTGGCCCGGGCCGCGGCCGAGGCCCACGGGCTGAGCCTGTATCGCTATCTGGGCGGCATCAACGCCCGGTTCCTGCCCATTCCCATGATGAACATCATCAACGGCGGGGCCCACGCCAGCAACAACCTGGACATCCAGGAATTCATGATCGTGCCCCACGGCGCGGCCAGCCTGACCGAGGCGGTGCGCATGGGCGCGGAAATCTTCCATCACCTCAAATCGATCCTGAAAAAGCGCGGCCTTAGCACCGGCGTGGGCGACGAGGGCGGCTTCGCGCCGGATCTGGAATCCAACGAGGCGGCCATCGAGCTGATCATCGAGGCCATCGGCGCGGCCGGCTACGCGCCGGGCCGGCAGATCGGGCTGGCTCTGGACGCGGCGGCCAGCGAGTTTTACAAGGACGGCAAGTACGCCCTGGCCTCAGAGGACAAAAACCTGTCCGCGGTGGGCATGATCGATTATTATTCGGACCTGCTGGACCGCTACCCCATCGTCTCCATCGAGGACGGGCTGGCCGAGGCCGACTGGGACGGATGGGCACTGATGACCGAGCGCATGGGCGACCGTATCCAGCTCGTGGGCGACGACATCTTCGTCACTAATCCGGCCATTCTGGCCGAGGGCATCGAAAAGTGCATCGGAAATTCCATCCTGATCAAGCTCAACCAGATCGGCACCGTGTCCGAAACCCTGGACGCCATCGAGATGGCCAAGCAGTCCGGCTACGCCACCGTCATCTCCCATCGGTCGGGCGAATCGGAGGACACCTTCATCGCCGACCTGGCCGTGGCGGTCAACGCCGGCCAGATCAAGACCGGCTCCCTGTCCCGGACGGACCGGGTGGCCAAGTACAACCAGCTCATCCGCATTGAGGAGGCCCTGGGTGCCGCGGCGCGGTTTCCCAATGATGTGTTTCCCGTTTCCTAAAAGGGGCGTTTTTTGAGATGAATTGCAAAACCAAGTTTATTTTCGTCACCGGAGGTGTGATCTCGTCGCTGGGCAAGGGGCTGGCCTCGGCCTCCATCGGCGCACTGCTGGAGAGCCGGGGCCTGCGGGTCTCCATCCAGAAGCTTGACCCCTACATCAACGTGGATCCGGGCACCATGAATCCGTTCCAGCACGGCGAGGTGTACGTGACGGACGATGGGGCCGAGTCGGACCTGGACCTGGGCCATTACGAGCGGTTCACCAGCGCCACCATGGGCAAGCACAACAACTTCACCACCGGAAAGATCTACCACTCCGTCATCACCAAGGAGCGCCGGGGGGATTATCTGGGCGGCACGGTGCAGGTGATTCCCCACATCACCGACGAGATCAAGCGGGTCATCCTGCTGGCCGCCGACGGCGTGGACGTGCTGATCGTGGAGATCGGCGGCACCATCGGCGACATCGAGAGCCTGCCCTTTCTGGAGGCCATCCGGCAGTTTAAGGCCGAGGTGGGCAAGGAGAACGCCCTGTACATCCACCTGACCCTGGTGCCCTACATCGGCACCGCAGGCGAGGTGAAGACCAAGCCCACCCAGCACAGCGTCAAGGAGCTGCGCTCCATCGGCATCCAGCCGGACATCCTGCTGTGCCGGACGGACCGGTCCCTGGCCCGGGAGATCAAGGCCAAGATCGCCCTGTTCTGCAACGTGGGCGTTGACGCGGTGATCACGGCAAAGGACGTGCGGCACATCTACGAGGTGCCCCTGAACTTTCACGCCGAGGGGCTAGACGACAAGATCGTCGAATGCCTGCGCATCTGGACCCGCTCGCCCCGGCTGGAGGTGTGGGAGGATCTGGTGGCCCGGCTGCGCAACCCGCGCCACGAGGTGATCATCGCCATTGTCGGAAAATACATCGACCTGACCGAGTCCTACAAGAGCCTCAACGAGGCCCTTTGCCACGGCGGCATCCCCGGCGACTGCGCCGTGTCCCTCAAGTACGTCGATTCCGAGAAGCTGGAGGGCGACGGCTGGGAGGCCATGCTGGAAGGGGCCGACGCCATCCTGGTGCCCGGCGGCTTCGGCCCCCGGGGCGTGGCCGGCAAGATCCGGGCGGCCGGGTACGCCCGGGAGCGCAAGATCCCCTATTTCGGCATCTGCCTGGGCATGCAGATCGCCGTTATCGAGTTCGCCCGAAACGTGGCGGGCCTTCCTGCGGCCCACAGCGTCGAGTTTGACGCGGCCACGCCCGACCCGGTGATCTACCTGATGAAAAGCTGGTACGATGAAAAGACCGATTCGCTCCAGTGCCGGGATGTGGATTCGGAAAAGGGCGGCACCATGCGCCTGGGCGCCTACCCCTGCCGGCTGGTGGACGGCACCCTGGCCCGATCCATCTACCGGCGCCAGCGGATATCCGAGCGCCACCGCCACCGGTTCGAGTTCAACAACGCCTATAAGGAGCGGCTGGCGGAAAAGGGCATGATCTTCAGCGGCCTGTCTCCGGACGGGGAGCTGGTGGAGATCGTGGAGCTGCCGGACCACCCGTGGTTCCTGGGATGCCAGTTTCACCCGGAGTTCAAGTCCCGGCCCATGGCCCCGCATCCGCTGTTTGCCGGCTTCATCGCGGCGGCCCTGGCCGCCTCGGGAAACCGGCCCAATCCGGATTACAAGGCGGAGGGAGGCGGGGGTAGATGAAAAACGCTTTGTTCTTGACAAAAATTTTTAAACAATCTATATTTGCTCCCTTAAAATAAAATCGCCTCATCCGAAAGCGCTCCGGGCGCCGGCGATGACGCGAAGGCGGCCCTTGACCTTTGGCCGCAAAACACCGCTATGAAGCCGGATCGGCCGCCGGCGGCCGATGGCTCCATGGAGAAGGAACCTTCAGGAAAAGTCCAGATTCGATAGAGCGCATGGGATTTGAGGATGTGGCAATAGGCTCACGGTCCGCGGAACCGGTGAATCACGGCCCGCGGGATGGTTTGTTGGAACGCCCAAATGGATGCGATCTTAAAATCGATTGCGGCGGAAGCAGCGAAGTTTTATTCATTCCAATCAACGGGAGGTAAAGAAGCAATGGCGAAACATGAGACCCCTATGCTGGATCAGCTTGAATCTGGTCCATGGCCGAGTTTCGTATCCGACATCAAGAGGGAGGCGGCAATCCGGGCCAAGAACGAGCGGAACATCGAGTATCAGATTCCCGCCGATGTCTGTGAGGACTTGCTGGGCATACTCGAGCTTTCCTTCAAGCATGGCCGGACCCACTGGAAACACGGCGGCATCGTGGGCGTTTTCGGTTACGGCGGCGGCGTTATCGGCCGCTACTGCGACCAGCCCCAGAAGTTCCCCGGCGTGGCCCATTTCCATACCATCCGCGTGAACCAGCCGGCCGCGAAATACTACAAGACCGATTACCTCAAGCAGATCTGCGATCTGTGGGAGCTGCGGGGCAGCGGCCTGACCAACATGCACGGCTCCACCGGCGACATCATCCTTCTGGGCACCACGACGCCGCAGCTCGAGGAGATCTTCTTTGAGCTGACCCACAACATGAACCAGGACCTGGGCGGATCGGGCTCCAACCTGCGGACCCCGGCCGACTGCCTCGGCCAGTCCCGCTGCGAGTATGCCTGCTACGACACCCAGCACCTGTGCTACACCCTGACCAACGAGTACCAGGACGAGCTTCACCGCCCGGCCTTCCCCTACAAGTTCAAGTTCAAGTTCGACGGCTGCCCCAACGGCTGCGTGGCCTCCATCGCCCGCTCCGACATGTCCTTCATCGGCACCTGGCGGGACGACATCCGCATCGATCAGGAAGCCGTTCAGGCATACATCGGCGGCGAGATCGCCCCCAACGCCGGCGCCCACGCCGGACGGGACTGGGGCAAGTTCGACATCCACAAGGAAGTGATCAACCTTTGCCCCACCGAGTGCATGTGGATGGAAGGCAAGGAGCTGAAGATCGATAACAGGGAGTGCGTGCGCTGCATGCACTGCATCGATGCCATGCCCCGCGCCCTGAGAATCGGCGAGGACCGCGGACTGTCGATCCTGGTCGGCGCCAAGGCCCCGATCCTCGACGGCGCCCAGATGGGCACCCTGCTCGTGCCCTTCATCAAGGCCGAAGAGCCCTACGACGAGATCAAGGAAGTGATCGAGAATGTCTGGGACTGGTGGATGGAAGAGGGCAAGAACCGCGAGCGCCTCGGCGAGCTGATGAAGCGCCAGGGCCTGCAGAGAATGCTCGAGGTGACGGGTCTTGATCCCGATCCGAGAATGGTTCAGGAACCGCGGCACAACCCCTACATCTTCTGGAAGGAAGAAGAGGTCGAGGGCGGTTTCGAGCGCGACGTTAACGAATTCAGAAAACACCATCAGAGATAAGGAGGATAACATACCATGGCATTTATCTCTTCGGGATACAATCCGAACAAACCGATGGAAAATCGGATCACTGACATCGGTCCGAGAAATTATGAAGAGTTCTATCCTCCGGTCATCAAGAACAACAAGGGCAAATGGCTCTATCATGAGATCCTGGAGCCCGGCGTTCTGGTCCATGTGTCCGAGACCGGCGACGAGGTTTACACGGTCCGCGTGGGCGGCGCCCGCCTGATGACGGTTTCTCTGATCCGCGAGATCTGCGAGATCGCCGACAAGCACTGCGATGGCTACCTGCGCTTCACCACCCGGAACAACATCGAGTTCATGGTGGACAGCAAGGAAAAGGTCGAGCCACTGAGGAAGGACCTTTCCAGCCGCAAGTTTGACGGCGGCTCCTTCAAGTTCCCCGTCGGCGGCACCGGCGCCGGCGTGACCAACATCGTCCACACCCAGGGGTGGGTCCACTGCCACACCCCGGCCACCGACGCCTCCGGGCCGGTTAAGGCCACCATGGACGTGCTTTTCGATGATTTCCAGAACATGCGGCTGCCGGCCCAGCTCCGGGTCTCTCTGGCCTGCTGTCTGAATATGTGCGGCGCGGTCCACTGCTCCGACATCGCCATCCTCGGCTACCATCGCAAGCCGCCGATGCTCGACCACGAGTATCTGGACAAGATGTGCGAAATCCCGCTGGCGGTCGCCGCCTGCCCCACCGCCGCCATCCGGCCCACCAAGGTGGATCTGCCCGATGGAAAGAAGGTCAACTCCGTGGCGGTGAAGAACGAGCGGTGCATGTTCTGCGGCAACTGCTACACCATGTGCCCGGCCATGCCCCTTGCGGACAAGGAGGGTGACGGCATCGTGCTGATGGTCGGCGGAAAGGTCTCCAACCGGATTTCCGCGCCCAAGTTCTCCAAGGTCGTTGTGGCCTTCCTCCCCAATGAGGCGCCCCGCTGGCCCCAGACCACCGATGCCATCAAGAAGATCGTCGAGGCTTACGCCAACGGCGCCCGCAAGTATGAGCGAGTGGGCGATTGGGCCGAGCGGATCGGCTGGGAGCGGTTCTTCGATGTCTGCGAGCTGGACTTCACGCACCACCTGATCGATGACTTCCGCGATCCGGCTTACTACACCTGGCGTCATTCGACCCAGTTCAAGTTCTAGTTCGACTTATTCCGGGCGGCGCGGCGCCTCGCGCGGTGCGCCGCCCGATTCAAGACAAGGAGTCTGATATGGAATACGAAGAGGCAAAAGCGAAGATCGTGGACGAGCTGACCAAAAAGCAGAAGTCCAAATCAAAGTTTTATTTTTCAGATCTCGCCAAGATTATCGAGTCCAAGCCCCGGGACGCCAAGAAGCTGGTCAACAAGATGGTGGAGGAAGAAGTGCTGGAGTACTGGTCATCCGGCAGCACCTCCATGTACGGCTTGAAGGGCACCGGCAAGCAGGCCGCGGCCGAGCACGAGGATTAATTTCCGCCGCCATTGATCGATTCCGACCCACGAGCCTGTCTTCCCCGGACCGCTCGTTTTTACCCGATATGAAACGCCGAGCGCCGGGACGGGCGCCTTTATGATGCATTCCCCTAGACTCATTATTTCCGCGCTGCGCGGCGGTTCGGGGAAGACCATCCTCTCCGTCGGTCTCGTGGCGGCGTGGAAAAAACGTGGAAAATCCGTGGCCCCTTTCAAAAAGGGGCCGGATTATATCGACGCGGGATGGCTGGCCCTCGCGGCGGGCCGGCCGTGTCACAATCTGGATACCTTCCTTGTGGCGCCGGAGGTTGTTCGGGAGTCGTTTATCCGGCGGCTTGCCGGGCTGCCGGAATCCATCGCCGTGATCGAGGGCAACCGCGGCCTTTATGACGGCATGGACGCGGAGGGCGCCACCAGCACGGCGGAACTGGCCAAGCTTCTGGACGCGCCGGTGCTGCTGTGCATCGACTGCACCAAATCCACCCGCACCATGGCAGCCGTGGTGGGCGGCTGCATCGCTTTTGACCGTGACGTTCGCATCGGCGGGGTGATCCTCAACCGGGTGGCCGGCGCCCGCCATGAGGAGAATGTGCGCCGCAACGTGGAGCGGTACTGCGGGGTTCCGGTACTCGGCGCGGTGCCAAAGCTCCGGAAAGAAAGCTTTCCCGAGCGGCACATGGGCCTGGTGCCCACATTTGAACACGCGGTGGCGGAGCAATCGCTGGCCGCCGCGGCGGACATGGCCGAGCGCTACATCGATCTGGACGCCGTGCTGGATCTGGCCGGCCAGGCCGGGCCACTGGCCGCCGCCGCGCCTATGGCGGAACCGTCCACGCCTGATCTACTTATCCAATCCGACTCCGCGCCCCTGGGCGCCATCGCATGCAATGCCGATCCGGCTCGTTCCGAGGCGGACGCCCATCTTGCCCATTCCGAGTCGGACGCCGATCCGGCTCGCCCCGAGGCGGACATTCATCCCCAGGCTCCGAGGATCGGCGTGATCCGGGATTCGGCCTTCCAGTTTTATTATCCTGAAAATCTTTGCGCCCTGGCGGCGGCCGGCGGGCGTATCGTCTTCATCAGTCCCCTGGGAGAGGGGACCTTTCCGGACATCGACGGCCTTTATATCGGCGGCGGCTTCCCAGAGACCCACGCCACCCAACTGGCGGGGAACCGGCCCTTCAAACAGGCCCTGGCGGAAGCCGTGGAAGCGGGCCTGCCGGTGTACGCCGAGTGTGGCGGGCTCATGTATCTGGGGCGCTCGCTGGCGCTGAACGGCGCCACCTATCCCATGGCCGGCATTCTGCCCGTGGATTTCGGCTTCTCAAGGCGTCCCCAGGGGCACGGCTACACCATGGTGACGGTGGATCGGCCCAATCCCTTCTTTCCCGTCGGCGCGCGATTCAGGGGGCATGAGTTCCATTACTCCTCGGCGATGGCCTGGGACGAAGGGGCGGCGGAACTGGTTTTCGCCATGGACCGGGGGGCGGGGATGATCAATGGCCGGGACGGGATCATTTATCGGAACGTGCTGGCCACCTACACCCATATTCATGCCCTGGGGGTGCCGGAATGGGCCCCGGCCATGGTCCGCGAGGCCAGAAAGCACGCGGCGCGGAGGGAAAAGCGCCTGTAGCCGTCGTTGTTCGACTCCCGACTCCCGACTCCCGACTCCCGACTCCCGACTCCCA
>JAABTE010000109.1 GCA_011390035.1 Desulfobacteraceae bacterium
AGATACCATAGTTCTACTTTGGCAGCTTTAGGCATAACCTATTGAATTTAATGTGTCTATCTGCATTGTAGCTTAAATATCATATTAGCAATAAAATCAGTATGTTACGTTCTTAAAATACCAAAGTAGAAATAGATACCATCAGATACCATCAGACGCTGTAAAATCGGCTCATCTCGTCGATTTGGGCGTGGAATGTCTTGTGTCGTGTCGTACTTGTGTCGTTTGGCGCCG
>JAABTE010000110.1 GCA_011390035.1 Desulfobacteraceae bacterium
GAACTGCTGATCAAGCAGCTTAAAAAACATTTCGGCCCTCCCCCCCCGAAGCATCGTGGAGCGGCTGGAGCGCTCCAACCGGGAGATGCTGGATCTGTTTGGGGAGTCCCTGTTGGATTTCAAGGATTTGAGGGACGCCGAAAGGTGGTGGAATGAGCACTGAGGCGCGGGCCGGATCGTCGCAAAGAGACGGTTATGATCAAGCAGATATTGATGGAAGAGGGATGGAAGGAAGGTGCCTTTCATGGACGGCCGGATAGCCGGGGGAAAAATTCCCGGCAACATTGAAAGCCCCCTGAAGGGGGCTCGAACATCCCACCGAGGCGCAAGGACCCGGAGAGAAGCTGTCTGAACCGCTGATTTGCGCTGATTACACTGATTTCGCTGATTTTTCCTTCCGAATGCCTATCCTCATTCATGCATGGGTACATCTGATGGCGGAGCTGTCCCTGTACAAGAATCAACCATGCCGTCAGAGCGCTTCTGCTTGAAACCATCTGGATTCTCGCCTTCTTCTCGATCAGTTTTCAAGCGTTCTTAATCCTCTGCAACGCGGGAATGTGGAGCATCCCCAAAACCTTTGACCGCTTTTCGGACCTGTTTTGGCTGTTCTTAAAACCATTCCGCTCCCGCATCTCGGGCAGGTCGGCCGCCGCTCCTCCCTCCTTTCAGGAAAGCTGATGTCATTTATATCTCGGCCCTTCCGGACCTCGGCGATCAGCCCCATCAGATCCTTGCCTTCCACGATCTTAATGGGCTTGCCTTCTAAAAAATCCCTTGCCGGCCGGGTGAGGGTTCCCGACGTGATCAGGATGCCTCCGCTGGCATTTTCCGATATGATAACCCCATAAAACTCCCTTGCGGTCTTGACATCGACCTTGTACGCCTTCCAGTGCTTGCACTGCACCAGAACTTGTTCGCCATTTTTGCGCAGGCGCAAATCGACTCCGCCATCCGGCCCGTTATCCCTGTTTTCCGACACAGCGTACCCTTTTCTTCTATAAGCCTCTCCCACAAGGGTCTCAAAGCGTCTCCAGTCCAAGGATCGAACGCTATCGATGCCTTTCTGCTGGTCGAGCAACCGATGCTTGCGCCAGGAGAGAATGG
Organism: Desulfobacteraceae bacterium; assembly: GCA_011390035.1. Lineage (GTDB taxonomy): Bacteria > Desulfobacterota > Desulfobacteria > Desulfobacterales > JAABSP01 > JAABTE01. Next base: position 1,108 of record JAABTE010000110.1, read on the forward strand.
CGGATACGGGAGCCGGGACTATGAAGAAGAGCGCTGCCATCGGCGCGATATTGGGGGCCGCATGAAGAAAAGCTTGAGATGCCATCGCCTCTGATTGAAAAAGGGGGGCGATGTATTTCAACGCGACATAGGAGCCTATGGACAGGCTAACGCTCACCCACCAGGGCAGGTAGCAGAGGATTTCTAAAATCGATTCGTCTTTTTTTCGTCTCATGGACCTTTTCCGGGGGATCGCCCCTGTTCAACCGCAAGGCATTGAATGCGCTTGGCGCCTCGATATCATTGATTTTGCATCACTAACACATCGGATGCCAACGCGCAAGAAGAATATAGTTGCAAATGCCTTTTTCAATGCGCCCAGCCCTACCCCCGATACCCCTCCGCGGAAATCCCATACCGCCGCATGATCTGTTGCAGCGACTGCCGCTCCAGCCCGCACATCCGCGCCGCCTGGGTCACGTTGCCGTCGCTCTGGATCAGCAGGTTGCCGATGTAGGCCGCGTTGAACCGCTTCAGGTTCTCCTCCTTGGCCTCCTTGTAAGGCATGGACAACACCGCCTCCGGCGCATGGGCCTGGGCGCGGGCCGGTCCCGGACCCGAGCTTTCCAGCCCCATGTCGCCCACGCGGATCTCATCGCCCTTGGAAAACAAAATCCCCTGCGCTATCACGTTTTCCAGCTCGCGCACGTTGCCCTCCCATGGCCGTTCCATGAACAGGGCCATCAGGTCCGGCGAGATGGTCTTCAAGGGCTTTTCCATCTTGGCGCAATGCTTTTTCAGCAGGTGGTTGGCGATCAGGGGGATGTCGGCCCGGCGCCGCCGGAGCGGGGGCAGCTCGATGGGCAGCACGTTGAGGCGGTAAAAGAAGTCCTCGCGGAATTCGCCGGTTTTGATCCGGGCCTTAAGATCCTGATTGGTGGAGGCGATGATGCGAACGTCCACCGAGATGGCGCGGGTGTCGCCGAGGGGTTTTATCTCCTTTTCCTGCAGCACCCGCAGCAGTTTTGTCTGGATGGCCGGGCCGACATCGCCGATCTCGTCTAAGAAAATCGATCCGCCGCGGGCCTCCTGGAACAGCCCGATGCGGTTTTGCGTGGCGTGGGTGAAGGCGCCCTTTTTGTAGCCGAACAACTCGCTTTCCAGGATCTGCTCCGGCACGGTGGGGCAGTTGACCGGAACGAACGGCCGGCCCTTGCGGGGGCTCAGGGAATGAACCGCCCGGGCCGTCAGCTCCTTGCCGGTGCCGGACTCGCCGGTGATCAGCACCGTCAGATCGGTCTTTGCCACCATCCGGATGGTCTCGAACACCCGCCCCATGGCCGGGCTCTTGCCCACGATGTTCTCGAACACATTCGTCTCATCGCAAGCCAGCTTCAGGCGGCGGTTCTCCTGGATCAGGGAGGCTCGCTCCAGGGCCTTTTCCAGGCGGATCACCAGGGCGTCGTGGTCGAAGGGCTTGGTGATAAAATCGTGGGCGCCGTTTTTCATGGCCGCCACGGCCGTATCGATGCTGCCGTAGGCGGTCATCATCATCACCGTCACCTCCGGGTTGTTGCGCTTGACCATCTCCAGCAGTTCCAGGCCGTCCATGCCGGGCATCTTGATATCGGCCAGCACCAGGTCGTAGGGCTTTTCCGACAGCAGGCGCAGGGCCGTTTCGCCGGACGGAGCGGTGTCCACGGCGCAGTCCAGCTCAGGCTCCAGGCTGCGCTTGAGCAGATGCAGCATGTCCGGCTCATCATCCACAATGAGGATGGATCGCTTCATAAATCTATATTCCCCGTTCCCGTTGCGTTTGTTATCCTGCGCCGCCGGCGCCCCGGCCTTTTATCGGGCCTAATCCGTTTCCATCGAGCCTAATCCGTTTCCACAGGCAGCAGCACCGTGAAAACCGAGCCCTGTCCCGGCTCGCTTTCCACCAGGATATCGCCGCCGTGGCTCTTGATGATGCCGTAACTGACGGACAGCCCCAGCCCCGTGCCCTCCCCCGTGGATTTGGTGGTGAAAAACGGATCGAAGATGCGCGGCAGGTTCCTGGCCTCGATGCCGTAGCCCGTGTCCCGCACCGAAATGGCCACCCGCCCCTCGTCTGCCTCGAACCGGGTGGAAAGGGTGATGGCGCCGCCGTCGCCCACCGCGTGGCGGGCGTTCATGAGCAGGTTGATGAGCACCTGCTTGATCTTTTTTTCGTCCATCAGCACGGGCGGCACGTTGGGATCGTACTCCCGGTGGATGGCCGTGCCCTCCAGCTTGGAGTGGTGCCGCACGAAATTGAGGGTTTCGTCCAGGGCGGCGTGGATCTGGACCATCTCCTTTTTCGGCTTGGAGCTGCGGGAAAAATTGAGCAGGTCCGCCACGATGGACTTGCAGTTCTTCACATGCTTTTCGATGGTTTTCAGATCCTCGTACCGCTGGCTGTCCCGGTCCTCGCCCCGCAGCAGGAGCTGGGTGTAGCCCAGGATGATGCCCAGCGGGTTGTTGATCTCATGGGCCACGCCCGCGGACAACTGACCGATGGAGGCCAGCCGGTCGGCCTGGGCCATCTGCTTTTCGGACTGGGCCAGGGCGGCGGTGCGCTCGGCCACCATGCGCTCTAAGTTCTGATTCATGTAAAGCAGCTTGGAATGGGTCTCCTGAAGGGCCTGCCGGTCCGTCAGGATCTGGTTGTGGATCTTCCACACCCGCTCGAAAAAAAGCGTCACCGCGCCCACGATGGTGAGCATGAAGGTGTTGATGGTGCCGCTGTAGGCGGAGATCTCTTGCCAGATATCGGTATGTCGGGTCAGGTACAGGATCTGCTTCAGGATATGGCCGGCGGACCGGGAAACGGCAAAGCCCCCAAGGGCCATGCATACCCACAACATATAGGTCCAGATCAGGTTCTGGGGATTCTTCCTTTTCAGATCCCACACATGGCGAAGGCACAGGGCGGAAAATACGATCATCAGGGCCGATCCGAAAAGATCCACCGTGAAAATGGGCAGGGCGGAAATCGTCACGACCGGCGCGCCTTCATTCCCATCGGCTCAGCTCCGCTCCGCCAGGCGCCGCAGCCCCGCGTACAGCATGGCAAGGGCGGGCACGCACAGCAGGTGATCGAGCTTCATTGCGTAGTAGAGGCCGGCAAGCCATTCGTGTCCGGGCGGCGCGGTCACGGTCATGGTCCAGGCGCCCACGCGCCGGGTGGTTACCAGCAGCAGGTGCTCATCCAGAAGATGGACCATGAAGGCGTCTGCCGACCAGAGGATGAACAGCACCGCCGAATAGCCGATCTGGCGCCATCCCGGATCATTGGTCAGGCCCCGCTGGCGCAGCCAGTAGATCAGAATTCCCATGGAAAAGATGAAGAAAATATGGGAAAGCTGATGGACATACAGTCCCTCCACGCCCACATGGCCCTGGGTGGCCTGGGCCGCCCTTGGCGCGGCCAGCCATAAGCCCGCCCCCAGGGCGGCGAACAGGGCGGGCCGGACCTGAAACCGCCGGACCCGAAACCACCGGAACTGAAACCCCCGGGCCCGAAACAGATGGACCCGAAATCGACGGCCCCGCCACGCCTCCGCTGGGCTTTTCATGGAGATCAGGCCTCCCATGCCCCTTGCGGCATCAGACCCCGCCCGCGGCTCCCCTGGCCGTTTCCGTCGATGACGCGCCCGCGGAAATCTCCGACAGGGAGAGCATCTTTTCCCCTTCCATTCCCGGCCCGATCCACTTGTCGATGTTGCGGAAATAGGGCAGCCGCCGCTTCACCTTGCCGAACAGAATATAGGCGAGGATGTAAAGGGGAAAGAAGCTGAAGGTGTAGCCTACGCTGTCGCCCACGCCGGGCAGGGCCAGGGGCAGCGCGAAATCGATGCCTGCAAAGCGCGAATCCAGCCATGCCAGGGCAAAGGGAATGGGCCAGAAGCCGGAGGCCGAAAGGGCGACCTGGGAAAAGAACAGCTTGCCGAAGGCGTCGTTGGCCTGCCGGTTGCACGCCTTGTAGGCCGCCTTGTCCCTGGAAAGCAGCGCCCGGATGGAGCTGTTGTGCATCCGCACCATCTCCCGGTTGTCGCCGTCGATCCACCGCCGGTTCATCCGGTAGGCCACCGAAAGGGTGAACTGGCCCACCATCACGCAGGTGACCGCCAGGCAGAAGGCTCCCAGCAGGTATCCGAAAATGGGGGCTCCGGGAATGCGAAACGGATAGATCAGGAACGCATCCACCACTAAATAGGCCGCGTCGATAAAGCTCATGCTTGTCTTTTCCTATTTTTTCTCTTGTTCGTTTCCTCTTCCATGGCCGCGCCGGGGGCGAGCCGCCCGGAGGCGACACGCCGGCCGGGCGGACATGGGCCGATCTTCCCCGATCCCCCGCGTCATCAGAACGGCGGAACGATGCTGTAGCCCAGAAAGCCCTTGGTGGAGTACCGCAGGCCCACATACAGGGCCAGCACCACGAACAGGCGCTTCAGCCAGATGTCCGGGATGTACTTTGAGGTTCTCGGGCCGATCATGGACCCCACGAAGATGCCGATCAGCTCCATGCCGATGAGGGGCCAGTGGACCGGCACACTCTTTAAGAACATGTAGGTAAATATGCTGGTGATCATGCCGATGAGTACGCTTAAAGCCGAGGTGCCCGCCACCAGGAACATTGGAAGGCCCGCGATGCTGGTGAGGAACGGCACGAACAGGAAGCCGCCGCCGATGCCCAGAAAGGCGGCCAGGCCGGCGATGAAAAAGCCGCCGATGACCGGGATGATGGGTCGGAAGTTGAACTCCACGCCGTAAAAGGTGAAAGAGATCCGACCCACGCCCCACTTTAGCACCCGCACGCCGCACTCTTCCGGCGCAAGGGTGGAGCACTTGTTGATGTTGGCCTCCTCGAAAGCCTTGGCCGCGGCCTTGGCTTCCTTCTTGCCGGCCTGCCCCCTCGGGGTGGTCTCATAGAACAGGAAGCCGCCGATGATAAAAACGATCAGGCCGAAGAAGCCCAGATAATCCTTCAGGGAGATCTTGCCCGCCGAAAGCATGGGCACCAGGTAGGAGCCGAGGATCGAGCCGATGGCCAGGCAGATGGCAAGGGGCAGCACCAGCCGGCCCATCCGGAAATAGTTGAAGCTGCTCACCGCCGCGGAAAGCCCCACCATCCACTGGTTGGACACCCGGATGCTGTCGGTGATCAGGCTGTTTAACGCAGGCGAGGTCTTCTTGAAATCCCGGGCGTAGTCGGCCAGGCCGAATACGGTCAGGTGGCCCACGCCGGACATGATGCCGCCGAAGGCGCCCACCGTGGAAAAGATCCATCCCACCCACACGGCCCAGAGGAAGGCCAGGACCATGTTGGGGTTCGGCGCGCCGGGAATGCCGAGAAAGCCGGGCTCTCCATCGACGGGAATCTCGCCGGTGGCCGCTCCCCGGGGCGCGGCGGCGATGGCGTCGGCAAGCTCATCGGCCCGGGCCGCCGAGGCGAAAAGGATGGGCGACAGCACAAAAAGGCCCACCATGGCGACAATCAGGGATTTTACGACTGTTTTGGACACTGTTTTAGACATGGATACCTCCGTTTGCAGGTTTGGGAAAATGTGTCGAACAGATCCGCTTGAAGCGATACCGATGAAATAGAAACAACGGAAAACGTCGGGCTCATCACCTCCTATCCGGTCCGCCTCCGGTTTGATCCCCGATCAAAGCAAAGCCCGTGCCATTTCTCCTCCCCGAAATCAGACGCCCGCGCCTTGATCCCGCTCCCAGTTGTTTTATATTGTTATATCAACAAGTTAAAAACAAGCCTTCCCCCGGCCCCCGGGGGCGGAAAACGCTGGCCCGCCCGATGGCCCCGGGGAAGGGCAAGCGCAACAAAAATATTGCGAATCATCGACCAGATCTGCAACATCCCGATACTCTTCCGATTTTAAGCATCGCAATAAAAAGCTTCCGATGCAATATTTTTTTTGCGGTCCCGGCGTTGTTTCCCCTCGCCTTTTTCCGGCCACGGGGCGGCAAAACGGAGGTATCAGCACGATAATACAAGACAAAATCCATCCATGCCATCAATTGCAAATTGCCGGAAAAAGTGGTATGAATATTGCTTTCCAGGTGAGGGACATAAAAACAGGCAACCCAACCCCTTTCAGGGAGTCGTCTTACAGAGGAGATGCATCATGGATAAATCGGTTTACAGCTTGTGCTTCATGTGCTCGGTCCGCTGCCCCATCCGGGTGGACGTGGAGAACGGGCGCGTCAAATGGATTCAGGGAAACCCTCACGTGGCCGGCATCGACAACGCCCTGTGCCCCAGGGGCGCGGCGGGCATCTCGATGCTGTACGACCCGGAGCGGGTGCAGACCCCGCTGATCCGCGAGGGCGAGCGCGGCGCGGGGGCCTGGCGCAAGGCCACCTGGCCCGAGGCCCTGGACTATGTGGCGGACAAGCTCAAATCCATCATCGAGCGCCACGGCGGCGAAAGCGTGCTCTTCGGCGAGCGGGCCAACCTGACCACGCCGGTGAGCAAGACCTTCATGCGGGCCATCGGCTCTCCCAACCATTTCACCCACGACGCCTTGTGCAAGGGCTCGGTGAACACCGCCTGCCGCTCCCTTTTCGGATACACCGACGCCCAGATGGGCATGGACTATAAGAACGCCAAACACATCGTGCTGTACGGCCGCAACATGTTCGAGGCCATCAACATCAAGGAGGTCAACAACCTGATGGCGGCCCTTGAAAGCGGCGCCAAGCTGACCTACATCGACCCCCGTGTGACGGTGACGGCCACCAAGGCCCACCGCTACTGGATGATCCGCCCCGGCACCGACCTTGCCCTCAACTACGCCCTGATGCACATCATCCTGAAAGAAAAGCTCTACGACGAGCCCTACGTTCGCAAATATATCGAGGGTTTGGAGGATCTTCAGGATTTCGTCCGCCCCTATACGCCGGAATGGGCCGAGGAGGAGACGGGCATTCCCGCGGGCGAGATGGTGGCCCTGGCCCGGGAGGCG
>JAABTE010000111.1 GCA_011390035.1 Desulfobacteraceae bacterium
CCGCCCCTGCGGCGCACGGCGGCCAGCTTTTCGCCGGCGAGATAGCGGCATTCCAGAACGTCTTGCAGCGGGATCAGGTAATGGGTCTCGTCAACCCGCACCAGCAGGCCGTCCATCAGGGCCAGGGTCATGGGGATCTTGAGGGTGACGGACAGGCCGCGGCCGGGGCGGTTTTCCAGGGTCACGGCGCCCCGGAGGGACTCGATGGACCGCTTGACCACGTCCATGCCCACGCCCCGGCCGGACAGCTCCGTGACCGTCGCGGCGGTGGAAAAGCCGGGGGTGAAGATGAGCGGCAGCAGCTCCCGGTCCGTCGGGCGGCGGTCGGCGGGGATTATGCTCATTTCAACGGCCCGGCGGCGCAGGACCTCCGGGTCCAGGCCACGGCCGTCGTCGGAGACGCGGATGAAGACGCTGCGGCCCGCGTGCCAGGCATCCATGGAGAGGGTGGCCCGGGCCGGCTTTCCCGAGGCGATCCGGTCGTCCGGGGGCTCGATGCCGTGGTCGATGCTGTTGCGGAGGATGTGGGCGATGGGGTCGTGGAGGGCGTCGATGAGCTTTTTGTCCAGCTCGGTGGTGCCGCCGGAGGTGCGCAGGGTGGCCTCCTTGGCCTGCCTTCGGGTCAGGTCCCGGGCCAGGCGGGTGAAGCGGCCGAAGGCGGTGGCGATGGGCAGCATCCGAACCCGCAGGGAGACGTCCCGCAGTTCCCCCGATATCCGCTCCACCTTTTCGGCGATGCCGCGAAGGCGGGGGTTGCCGGTTTCGCCAGCCTCACGGGTCAGGCTGGCCTGGAGGGTGGTCAGCTCGCCCACCAGATCCACGATCCGGTCAAGTTTTTCCTCGGAGATCCGGATGCCCGTGGCGATCCGATCCGACGGGGCGCCCGGGCCGCCCTGGGCGGTGGGGCCGTCGGGGACGGGAGTCTCCTTGTCGGCCATGCCCTGGGCGGGGTTGCGGCAGACATCGGACAGGGTGGCGGCGGGCGGGGCCATCGGGGCGGTATCTGTCAGGGCGGTATCTGGCAGGACGGTATGCGCCGGGGGTGGCGAAATCATTCCGGACGGGCCCTCGGATGGCTTTTGACGAGCAGGGCCGGGCGCCTCCGGCGCATGGCCGGATGGCCCCGGCGCGCCGCCGGCGGCGCCGGGCGGGCGGGTTTCCGCGGTAAGAGGGGCGCCGGCGCCGCCCTGGGCCGCCGCCATTCCGGCCACGGCATCGGCGTCCGCCGCCGTGGCGTACAGGATCTCGTAATGGAGGGGCAGCTCGCTCAGGTCCGCCTCAAGGCCGGTGGCCGGGGCGTCCAGACGGGCGTCCAGGATGCGGCCGTCGGCGATCAGCCGGTGGATCAGGGCCAGGGGGCTCTGGCGCCGGTCCCGGGCCAGCGCGTTCAGGTCGTAGTGGAGCCGATACAGCCGCCATCCCGGGGGCAGGTCGCTCAGGGTGAAGGCATCGATGGAAAAATCCACGGCCGCGCCCGCCGCGTCGGTCAGGCGAACGGGGATCTCCATGGCGGTTTTCACCATGGGCGCCAGGCCCACCGACAGGATTTCATCCAGGCGGGACAGGATGGCGCCGATCCGGAACCCGGTTCCCTGTTCGGGATCTTCGACCATCTTGTTGAGAAGATCCACGCCCGTGAGCAGCGCGTCCACGATGTCCGAATCGACTTGGATCTCGCGGGAGCGGACCATGGCCAGCACCGATTCCATGGCGTGGCTCAACTCCGTGATCCGGTCGAGCCTCAGAAAGCCGGCCGCCCCCTTGATGGAATGGATGGCGCGGAAGAGCCGGTTGACCATCTCAGAGTCCCCGGATCGCCGTTCCAGTTGTAGCAGAAGGCCCTCCACCCCGGCCAGCCGCTCCCGGGACTCGGCGATAAACTCCGATAGAAATTCGCTCAGTTCCAGTTGGCGCATTCGCTTTTTCCCTCCCCCCTTTCTACCTGACCGCGCCGGGGCCGGCTACAGAAGCCGGTAATGGCGGTCCAGGCGGGTCATGCGAAAAAGGTTGGCGATGTTCTCGTCGGCGTTGACGATCTCCAGGACCGCCTTTCGCCCGGCCTGTTCCAGGGTCTTGATCAGAACCACAAAGAGGGTGAGACTGATGGAGTCGATCTCCGTCACGCGCTCGAAATCGAAGCGGAAGCGGTCATGGCCCTCCGCTACCCGATCCATCAGTTGCCCCTTCAGCTCCGGGATGGTGGCGGCGCTCAGGGGGCCGCTGGGCCGCACCACCAGGCCGTCCGGGGATTCGGTGATCGCGTAGCGCGTCCGGCGCGGATACCGTAGCAGGACCGTGATCTGATTGCCCCGGTCGTTAAAGTCTATGTGCTCGCACAGGGCGCTGATCCGGCGCAGCCCGCCGGCCGTTCCTGTCCAGTCGCCGGCCGATTCCCCGTCTTTCCACCCTTCCGGCGGCGCCGGGCCGGCCAGGGCGGCTATGCGATCCGGATCGAAGCTCGCCCCCGGGTCCGTCACCTCGATTCTGAACATCTCCCTGCCCATGGCGGTGACTGCGCACTGGAGGGTCCGGTCCGTCCGCCCTCCCGCGCCGTGGGTGACGGCATTGCGCAGCAGGGCGTCCAGGACCGTTTCCATCTCCGGAAAGGGCTCGGGCGCGAATCCGCTGGAAAACTCCAGGGCCACCCGGATGGCCCGGTGGATCAGGTCCAAGCGGGAGCGCAGGGTCAGCCGGATGGTGTCGGCATCCTCAATGACCTGAAAGATGGGGGCGCCGCCCGCGGCCGGCGCCGTTTGCGTTTCCGGGGTTTCTGTTTTCGGGGTTTCTGTTTTCGGGGTTTCTGTTTTCGGGGTTTCTGTTTTCGAGGTTTCTGTTTTCGAGGTTTCTGTTTTCGAGGTTTCCGTTTCCGGGGTTTCTGTTTCTGAGGCTTCTGTTTCCAGGCTTTCGGTTTCCGGGGCGGACAGACCGTCCCCCTTCCACCGGGCCAGGGCCGCCGCCGGCCCCTTGAAGACCGACGGGCGAATGACGGACCGCTCGCATGCTGCGGCGGCGAACCGGGTTTCGATGAACCTGTTCAGGTCGATGATGGCGCCCACGCCCATCTCTCCGGCCATGTAATGCTGGATCCGGTCCAGATCCTCCGCCGCCGGATAAAGATCGTCCGTTCGCACCCCGCCCGGCCCCTCGATCACCGTCCGCATCACCCCCTCGTCCCATCCCAGGGCGCCGTCCGGATCGAGAAAGGACAGGCCGATGCGGGCCGCCTCGCCGGGATGGTCCGCGATGAGCCGGCCCGCCCGGGCCAGCAGGTGAACCAGCTCCAGCACTGCGGCCGGGTGGGCGGCGATGCAGTCGGCCCGGACGCACACCAGGCAGCAGGGGTGGTGTTCCCACAGGTCCGGAGAATGAAAAAAGGGCTCGGCCAGCCCGGCTGCCACGGCGTTGGCCGCGATGGGCTCGGCCACCATGAAGGCGGCGGCGCTCTCGCTCTCGTTCAGAAAGCGGGGCATCATCACCGGCGGCGCCACCTCGAAAAAGGCGTCCACCCCCTCGGCGCCCGCGAGGCCGGGAGACAGGCCCATCTCCCGCATCGTCATGTGCATGAACATGTGGTGGATGGACAGGCTGTGGGGGATGAAAACGGAGCGGTTCCGGAAGCGTTCTATCAGTGCGGGGGGCGGCCTGTTGCCGCCGGCAGGCTTGAGTGCGCAGGCGCTGCCGTTTCGATGGGCGAACAGCACGGCCCGGATATCCACCCCCGAGGCGAACAGATCCATGGCGATGGGCGCCATAATAAAGGCCACCTCCGCCTCGCCGGAGGCCAGGGCGTCCCGCACCGGGTTCCAGGAGGTTTCGAGCCGGGTCTCAAGGCGAAAATGGCGGGGGGGGCGCTGGTGAGCCAGATGCCGGGCCACGGCCAGGGCCAAATGATCCGTGATCTGAAGGTGGACCGCCCGGAGCAACGGCTTGCCGGCGTCGTCCTCCGTTACCGTTCCGGGGTCCGGCCCGGCGCCGGCTGATTCACCGGTTGTCCTTCCGGCGGTATCTCCGGCCGGCCCGGCGCCGGCTGATTCACCGGTTGTCTTTCCGGCGGTATCTCCGGCCGTCGCGCCCAGGGCCGATGCTATGGCGTCTGCCAACTCCTCGGGGCTGAAGGGCTTGGTGATGAAGGCGGCCACCCCCTCGCTTCTGGCATGTTCCGCCTGGCGCCGCTCGCCATGGGCGGTGGCCATGATAAAGGGGATATGGCGCAGCGCCGGGTCCCGCCGGAGGCGCCGCAACAGTTCCATCCCGTCCATTCCCGGCATGTTCCAGTCGCTCAGGATCAGGTCCGCCGGTTCCTTGCGCTTCAGGACGGCCAGGGCCTCGCGGCCGTCCGCTGCGCCCGTCACCTCCCGGTATCCCAGATCCCGCAGCATTTTCATGATCATGCGGCGGGTGACATCCGCGTCCTCCACCACCAGGATTTTGATCGCTTTATCTTCCACCTTTTTTCCTTTTGCGGCCACTGGTGCCGCCCGGCGCGGTCCTGTTTTGTGGATCGCCACGTCCGCCGTCGCCCGGTTGCCCGCCGCGTTGAACCGGATGCATTTTGAAAAGGCCTTCACCAGGCCAAGTCCCCGGTGCCGGTCCGTCAGGGGATCCTCGGGCAGCCGGATGTCCATAGCGGCGTGATCGAATCCTGGCCCCTCGTCGGCCACGGCGATTCGGAAAAAATCCGGCGCCGGCCGCGACACCCGGCAAAAAACATTTCGGTCGATCCGGCCGCGGCTGCCATGGACCACGGCGTTGTTGAGCAGCTCCCGGCACACCAGGTCCAGCTCAAAGGTGTCCTCAACGCCCGCCTCGATAAAATACTCATTCAGCACCGCCAGCGCCCGATCCACCAGCACCAGGTCCGACGCCAGCGTGAGCAGGATGACGCCCGCCTCCGGTCTTTCGATTCCGACCATGCCTGTTCCCCTCCCGTGGGCATCCCCTCCCGTGGGCATCCCCTTCCATGGGTCCCCCCGATCAGGGGCGATTATCCGGTGCCCCGGGGAATTTCGATGCCAACCAGCAGGATGTCGTCCTTCAGGGCATACCCGCCGAACCGCGCCACCTCCCGGCCGATCCGGTCGACCATTTCCGAAAGGTCCAGCCGGCGGTGGCGGTCGATGAGCCGGCGCAGGCCGGCCTCGCCCAGGAAGATCTTTTTTCCGTCCTCCGGATTGACGCGACCGGCCGTGACCAGCCCGTCCGTGTAAAGGAAGATCCGGTCGCCCGGCGAAAACGGGAACCGATGCGTCTCAAAGGCCACCTTCTCGAACACCCCCAGAAGGTCGCCGGCCAGCCGGGGCGGCGGATCGGCCTCCCCTGCGGCGGGCACGCGGATGAAGGGCGGATGGCCGGCGGCGACAACCTCGGCCACGCCGACATCATGGCTCAGGCGCAGAAAAAGGCCGGTGATCATCCGCTGGTTTTCCCTGCCGCCGAGCAACTGGGCGTTGAGATGGCGGAAAAACGCCGCTCCGTTGCCGCCCGCTGCGCTGTTTTCCGCAAACAGTGCCTTGATGAGAATGGCGTGATAGGAGGCGCCCATGTCGTGGCCCGACACGTCCGTGATCAGTATGTCGGTGTTCGTGCCGCTTTCCAGGATATCGAAAAAATCGCCCCCCAGTGCCGACAGGGGCCGGTTGAAATCGGCCACCCGCACCCGATGCCCGTCAGAGTGCGTCCGAATCAGGCTGTGGTAGGCGGCAACTGCCGAGTCGATCTGCGTCTTCAGACGCTCAAGATCCTCGCGCCGGTCCGACACCTCCCGGCGCAGATCCCATGCCTCCCTCCACGGCGCTCCGCCGCCGGGGCTCTCGGCGTCAGCCGTGTCGAAAAAGCGCCGGACCCGGAACAGCAGGTCCTCCCGGTCCACCGGCTTTTCAATGTAGTCCCGGCAGCCCCGCCGCAACAGCCGCACCACCACCTCCTTGTCTCCGTAGGCGGTGATGGCGAAGGCCGGAAGGTCCACCCCCATCCGGTTCAGGGCGTCCAGCAGCTCGAAGCCGGACAGGTTGGGCATCATGATGTCGGTGATCAGAAGGTCGATGGGGTCTCCCTTTTTCAGAAGGGATTCAATCAGTTCCAGCCCCAGCCGCCCGTCCTTGGCGGCGCTGACGCGATGGCCGGCATTTTCCAGAACGGTGGCCCATATTCTCAGGGAGAGCGGGTCATCGTCGATGACTACGATGTGCTTTGCCCTTTTGTCCAGATGATGCTGCCTCATTCTTCAGTATAAAAGAAATCGGGAATTTTGGAAATATAAAAGGCGCCCCGGCCTGCGAAAAGGGCGGCGATAGGGGGGAGGACAGGGCTTTTGGAAGCCAAGGTTTCCGCAGAAAGGGTTCGGCTACGTCAGCGGCCCGGCGTCCTGCCGGGTTCCTTGGGGTCGCTCGATTCGCCTTGGCGCTCGCCATCGTCCCCCCCGGCGCTTATGCCGCCTTTGGTGAAATAGATATAGTTGGTCACGGCGGTGGGTTTTTCCGCAATGGAAAATTCCGCGCCGATGACGGGGCCGTTGACCGACTTGACGTCCACTTTTCGCAAAACATGAGAATTATCTCTATCATCCAGGGCGAATTCGATGTAGAGGCAATCTCCCACCCGGAGGTCGTGGCGGCCCTCGATGTGAAACTTGAGCCCGGAGCGGGAAAGGTCCAGCACGGTCATGGGCATGTTGTCGTGGAATTTTCCGTAAATGCCGGAAAGGCGGGTCGATTTGCGGAAGGACTGGCGACGCTCCAGGAACACGGCATAGGCATGGCCGCAGCGGCATCGGGTCTCTGTTCGCACCGACTTGCCGCCCGAAAGTTGCCGGGAGACATCCTCGATGATCAGATAGCCGCATTCCGGGCAGACAATCGCCGCCAGATTGTCGTCATCCACAATTACTCTGATTTCATCAATTTTATTGCTCATAGGATCCGTGGTGAAAATCGAATTCCCTCTATCTGGCCGGTTTCCGATTATTTAAAGAGTTTTTTTTTAAAGCTGTCCATCAGGCGCTTAAGCCCGTGTTCCACCTGCGCCGCCTCCTCGTCGGTCATCTTCGACTCCGGCAGGTCCCGCGCATCCACCAGGGGCGCGAAGGGGCGCTCGTCGCCCGATCTTTCCGATTCGTCCGACCGGTTTTCATGGAGAATGTCCCAAAGCCTGGCCCACTCGTTCTCGCTCAACAGATCCTCCTCGTCGGACAGCTCCAGGGGCTGATCGTCGATCTCGATGGCGTCGTCCACCACAACGTCGCCGTCTTCCGCGCAAATGGCGATCACCTCCGCGGCCGGCTCCGGCTGCGGGGCGGGCTTTTCATCCATTGGCGGCTCGCTTAACAGCGATTCCAGCTCATCCTTTCGGCGCATGGTTTCCAGGATGAGTCCCATCACGTTGATGGGGATGATCTCCATGTTCTTGAGGTTGATGCGGCCGTCTTTATATTCGAACTGTCCTTCGCCCCAGGTGAACAGGTCAAAGATGATTTCCTCGGCCTGCTTGTTTACCACGCGCCCGAGCTTTTCCGGCGTTACGACCCTCTCTTCAATCAGAATGCTGCCCAGGGTCCGGTTCTTGCCCCGCGCCAGCTCCAGGCATTGGATCAGGTTCTGCTGGGAGACCAGGTTTGAATTGCGCAGAATGTTGCCCAGGCGGGCGCGTTTCAGCGTGCCCATCACGCACAGCACTTCTCCGTCCTTGAGGAAGAACTTCACCTGATTCCGGTCGCGCCAGGCTCTCAGCACGCCGGTTTTGTTTTCATCGCACAGCATCTGCAGGATCGTGGTAATGGGGATGGTGTTCAGTTCTCCCTTTATCGACATAAGATCCCTTTATGCAATAGCAAGGTTAATCAAAGCCAAAGGCAACCAATCATACATAAAAAGGCAAGACGGCGCAAGAGGGTATCGGTTAAGGTCATCCGCCCCGGACGGAAGGCTTGAATGGAAGCGGAAGGCTTGAATGGAAAGGGCCATGGCGCGTATAATGGGCGCGGCGCCATGGCGGCGGGAGCGCCGGAGGGGAGGCGATGGTGATAGGAACAGGATGTTTTGATTCGGATCT
>JAABTE010000112.1 GCA_011390035.1 Desulfobacteraceae bacterium
GGTCACCGTCACCTGATCCGTGTCCGAAAGGTTCTGGCTGTCCGTCACGGTGAGGGTGAAGACCAGGGTGGCGTTATTCGGCGCGACCGCCGGCGCGGTAAACTCCGGGCTTTCGTCCGTGGCGTCAGAGAGCGTTACCGACGGCCCCTGGATCTGAGACCAGGAAAACCGGATGGTATCCCCCGCGTCCGGATCATAGGAGCCCGAGCCGCTCAGGACCACGCGGGCGCCGGGGGCCACAGGCCCCGCGGGTCCGCCGGCCACGGCCACGGGCGGGTTGTTGCCGGCGGTCCCGCGCCGGGCGATGATATCGAACCGGCCGCTGGTGCCCCGCTGCCCCACTGTGATCCCGCCCCCGGCGGGCGTCATGACGGTCAGTTCCGCCCCGTTTTCCACCACATGCAGCACGGCGGCATCTCCGGGCCGGGCGCCGCCGGTCTGCACCACATCTTCATAGATGGGAATATCGATCTGATACCAGTTGATGTCCGAAAGGCCGTCCGCATCCTCGGCCACCGGAAAGAAGGAGGCGCCATCCGGCCGCGTCACCCGGATGACAATGCCCTCGTCCGTGGCCTGGGTGACGGGCTGGCCGTCCACCGTCAGGGTTCCGCCGATGCGGAAGGGCATCGGCAGGGTCTGGGCCAGCGCCGACGGGCCATGGATCGTCGGAAACGCCGCCGCCATCAGGAAAAGGAGGGTCCGGGCCGCCCCCCTGCCTATTCTAAAGATCCGTCCATGCATCATAAAGCCACCCCTAATTCTCCTTTTTGCCCGGCGAGCCGAGCCCATTGTCATGGAAGCGTCCAGACGCAGTCCGCCCGCACCTCTATCCAATAGCCATACCCCGGCACCAGTTCCTTTAGATCGCTGAATTCGGGACTCGCCGGACTGTACAGCCGCCAGGAACCGTCCTGAAAGCTCCATATATTGGTCATGTTGCCGGCAATGGAGGCCGTGGCCATGCCAACCTCCTGGGGATGGGTCGCCAGATAGCCCACCAGGTTCCAACCCTCCTTGAGCGGAATCCCCAGCCCCTGTGTCGCGGGAGCGCCGAAGAGGGTCACCCGGCCGGGCACCCGCATGTTGATCAGGTAGCCCTTTCCGAGGGAGAAGGTAAAAAGATCGCTCAGGCCGGGGTTGACGGCGTCGTGGCATCTCCAGCGATCATCGATGTAGGCCCAGACCAGGGTGTAATCTCCGGCAATGGGGGCCAGGAGGTCGGAAATCCTGTTGGACCCGGTATCCACCGGCATGGAGATGAGATTCCAGCCGGCCCGCAGATTCAGGGTGAATCCGCCGGTTGCCGCGTCATCATCCGGATCCACGGGATTGCCCCCGCCGTGGATCTCGTCCCCATCGTTCCGGCCGGCCATGTCCGAGTCGGAAAGGGCGGGATTGGTGTGGTAAATACGCACCTCGTCGCCGTCCGTCAGGCCGTCGCCGTCCGAATCCGCGAAGAAGGGGTGGCAGCCATGGCGATACTCTTCCCAGTTGGAAAGACCATCCCCGTCCGGATCCTCCGCCGCGTCATCCCTTCCCGGATCAAGGCCCATCCGCTCTTCCCACGCATCCGGCATTCCATCGCCATCCGCGTCTGTCGGCGTGGCTGTTTCCGGCACGCCGGCAAGGGCGATTGAAAATCGGCAACAAAACAGGATGGCCATCATGATAACCCCTATCTTTCGACCGGTCTTCATGGGATCTTCCCTCTTTCAATGATGCGTTATTGAAAAGTTGTCCCTTACGGGCCCAGCGGGGGGTGCTGCTTTCAATGGGAACCCGCTTCCACTTATCACAAATCGGATAAAAATCAAGTGTTTTTTTTTGCGCCGCGCCGCTCACTGATCTTCGATACTACTGGCCAGGAGGCCGATCAATGAACACCCTTCATATACTTCTTTTAGTTTAACCTTTGCAAGCCTATTCTTAAGATAATCGGGGCCATCCACCAGAACCGTGACATAATTTTCGGCCATTCCCTTTAAAAGTCCGGTGGCGCGATCCCGCCGCCCCTCAATGGCCACCAGCAGATGCCGGCCCACCTGGGTTTGGAGAAACAGCGCCTTTTTGCGCTCCCCGACGCGGCGCATGATCCGGCAGCGCCGCTGTATCCGGCTGGGATGCGCCCGGCCGGAAAAGGTGGCCGCGGGGGTGCCGGGCCGCGGGGAAAAGGGAAAGACATGCAGATAGGAAAGAGGCAGCCGCTCGATCAGGGCCAGTGTGTTTTCGAACGCGGCGTCGGTTTCGCCCGGAAAGCCGATGAGCACGTCGGCGCCGATGGCGGCATCGGGGAGCCTTTCCCTTATATAATGGATGCGCTCCTCGTAAAAAGCGGCGTTGCAGGGGCGGCCCATGCGGCCCAGGACGGTGTCGTCGCCGCTTTGCAGGGGCACATGGAAATGGGGCCGGAATCGCTCCGAGTCCGTAACAACGGCCACCACCTGGTCGGTGATCTCGTCCGCCTCGATGGACGAAAGGCGAATGGGCGGCATAGATGGGGCGGCGGCAATGGCCGAAAGCAGGCCGCCGATGTCCCGGGGCGTGCTTCCGGCCGGCGCCAGATCCCGCCCCCATCGCCCCATGTGGATGCCGGTGAGCACCACCTCAAGGGCGCCGGCCCCGCGCAACTCTAAAAGGCCCGCCATCACCGCCTTAAAGGGCATGGAGCGGCTGGGGCCCCGGGCGTGGGGAACGATGCAATAGGCGCAGAAGGCGTCACATCCATCCTGGATCTTCAGATAGGGCCGGACACGGCCAGGTGGCGGAGCGGCGGGATAGGCGGCAAAGGCGACCTCCCGGCCCAGGGGGCCCATGATGACGCGCGCCCTCACTTCGCCGCCGCCGGACGCCGCCGCCGGGGCATCCCAAGATTGGGCGATGATCTGCGGAATGCGATGCTTGTCCGCGTGCCCCACGATCAGGTCCACCCCCTCGATGGCCGCCACCATCTCCACTTCGGTCTGGACGTGACAGCCGGTGGCCACGATTCGGGCCGCAGGATGCGAGCGGATGGCCCGCCGGATCGCCTGGCGCCCCTGCATGGCGGCCCGGGCCGTCACCGCGCAGGTGTTGATCAGGCACAGGTCAACCGAGCCGCCCCGGCCGGCCTGTGTCCACCCGGCTTCGGAGAGCCGGTGGGCCAGGCCCTCTGATTCGAATTGATTCACCTTGCAGCCCAGGGTGATTATCTTAAAATGTTTCATCTGGCTTCCCCTGATGCGGGTCCTACGATCCACTATCTTCCGCCGATGCGGGCCCGACGATCCACCCGGCGCCCAGCACCCGATCCCCCTCGTAAAAAACCGCCCCCTGGCCCGGCGTCACCGCCGACTGGGGCGCGTCGAAAACCACGACGCCCTCCCGCCCCGGCCGTGGATAAAGGGTGGCGGGCGCCCCATGGTGCCGATACCGGATGCGTGCCGTCACCCGAACCGGGCCGGCCGGCGGCGGCCCGATCCAGTGAAGCCCCCGCACCCGGCAGGCCGGGGCGTCCAGTTCCTCCTTGAAACCCACCACCAGCCGGTTGGCCGCCGGCTCCAGCCGAATCACATAATAGGGCCTTGCCGCCGGCAGGTTGATGCCCCGGCGCTGGCCCACGGTGAACAGATGAAGGCCACCGTGGCAGCCCAGAAGACGGCCCTCGGCATCCACAATCGGGCCTTCCGCGGACGCGGAAATGGATTCAAGCGCCCCGCGGCATTCAATCGTACTCTGGTGCCGGGAAGGAGATTTAAATTCAGCCACGAACCGGCCGGCGGAGATGTTCCGGATGAAGCAGACATCCTGGCTCTCCGTTGCGCTGACGGGCGAAATCCCCATGGAACGGGCCGCCTCCCGCACCTGGTCCTTGGTCCATTCCCCAAGGGGAAAACAGGCCCGGGCCAGTTGGCGGGCGCTTAAAAAGGCCAGGAAATAGGACTGATCTTTTTTCGGGTCCAGCCCCTTGAGCAGCCGGGGCGGATCATCTGAACCCGGCCGGGGCGGATCACCTGAAACCAGCCGGGGCCGATCATCTGAACCAGAGCCGGAAGCGCCGGGAACGACGCGGGCATAATGGCCGGTGGCCAGCCGCTCGGCCCCCAGGCGCCGGGCCGCCGCCAGGATGCGGCCGAACTTTACAACCGGATTGCAGACCAGGCAGGGATTGGGCGTGACGCCGGACCGGTAGGCGGCAACGAAATACCCCACCACCCGCCGGCGGAAAAATTCGGCGCAGTCGATCACATGAATGGGCATGTCCAGCCGCGCCGCAAGGCGCCGGATATCCTCTTTCGACAGGGCGTGATAGCCGGTATTGAAATACAGGGCCACAACCGGCCCCCGCTCCTTGAGCAGCCGGGCCGCCACCAGCGAGTCCACCCCGCCGGAAACGGCCACGGCGGTGATCGGCTTCACGCAAAAAACGACTGGTTTTTGGGCCGGACCCTCATGGCGCGGGTGGGGCAGGCGGGAACGCACAACTCGCAGACGCTGCACTTCTTCTGATCAAAAGAGACACTCATCTCGGGCCGATCCACGGAAAGCGCCCCCGTGGGGCACACGGCGGTGCAGGCGCCGCAGTGGATGCACTTGTCCGGATTGCGCTTGACCTCCTGCTCGGCGTTCTGGACGATAACGCCATGATCCTTCAGATACTGCACGCCCATCTTGAAATTTTTCCGGGCGCCATACAGCTCCAGCGCCAGGATGCCCTCCTTTCGGGGCAGCACACGGGCGTTGAGGATGTTGAATGTCAGATCGAACTCCTTCACCAGCCGGCAGACCAGCGGCTTGTGGACCACTTCCCTGGGGAACCGCAGGACCAGAATTTTACTGTACACGGAAAAGGCCTCCGTTGTGGATGCAGGTTATCGGCATAAACGCGCGGCTTAGACGCCATCGGGACAATCCGCGTAGTGTAGAAACTTTGGGGGGATATGTCAATATCGGGATTTTCGGCCCACCCGAGTCCCGTCAAGGTCGTCCAGGTCCGGAAAATCGCCTATCCCGCCTCGTCCCGC
Source organism: Desulfobacteraceae bacterium (assembly GCA_011390035.1). Taxonomy (GTDB): domain Bacteria; phylum Desulfobacterota; class Desulfobacteria; order Desulfobacterales; family JAABSP01; genus JAABTE01. The sequence continues at coordinate 5,004 of JAABTE010000112.1, forward strand.
ACCGCCGTTTCCAGGCGGATGCCGTATTTTTCGATGCGGGAGTGGAGCGTGGGCCGGGACATGCCCAGCAGCCGGGCCGCCCTGGAGCGGTTGCCGCCGGTCAGATTCAGGGCCTCGGCGATCAGCGCCCTGCCCAACCGATCCATGCAGGCATCGAACATATTCTCCCGGCTTTCGCCGGACAGGGTGCCCCGGGCCCATTCCCGGAGGGCGGCGTCAGGGTCATCGTCCGGCGCGCCGCCGGCCCCCGGGACATGCCGGACGGCGGCGCCCTTGTCGCCGATGGCCCGGACGATGTCCTCTGCGGAAAGGGGCATGCCCCGGTTGAAGATAAGCGCCTTTTGAATCACATTGCCCAGCTCCCGGACGTTGCCGGGCCAGGAGTGATGGCTCAACGCCTCCCTGGCCGCATCGGTGGCGCCGGGGTTGTCCAGCCCCATCTCGCCGGCGTACCGCGCCAGAAAGTATTGGGTGAGCAGCGGGATGTCCACGCGCCGCTGACCCAGGGGCGGCAGGTGGATGGTGACCACCTCCAGCCGATAGTACAGGTCCTCCCGGAACCGGCCCTCGGCGATGGCCGCCTCCAGGTTCCGGTTGGTGGCGGCGATGATCCGCACGTCCACGGGCACCGTTTCCCGGCCGCCCAGCCGCTCGATGCTCTTTTCCTGGAGCAGCCGCAGCATCTTGGACTGGAGGGAAAAGGGCATGTCGCCGATCTCGTCTAAAAAGATGGTGCCGCCGTGGGCCTGCTCGATCTTGCCCACCCGGCGGTGGGCCGCGCCGGTGAAGGCGCCCTTTTCGTAGCCGAACAGCTCGCTTTCCAGCAGGGTCTCTGGGATGGCCACGCAATTGATGATCAGAAAGGGCTTCTTGCTTCTCAGGCTGTGCTGATAGACGGCCCGGGCCACCAGCTCCTTTCCGGTGCCCGATTCGCCCCGGATCAGCACCGTGGCGTCCGTTGGCGCCACCCGGCCGATGGCCTTGTACACCGCCTGCATGGCCGGCCCCCGGCCGATGATGGCCTCGCCGAAGGCGTTCTCCGGCGCCACATCCACATCCACGGGCGAGCGCATGAACCGGCCCGCCGCAAGGCCCTTTTCGATCACCGCCAGCATGTCCGGCACGTCAAAGGGCTTTAGCAGGTAGTCGAAGGCGCCCTGCTTGGTGGCCTCGATGGCCGTTTCGGTGGTGCCGTAAGCGGTCATGATGATCACGGGCAGCCTCGGGTCGATGCCGTGGATGGCCCGGAAGGTCTCAAGGCCGTTCATGCCCGGCAGCCGCATGTCCAGCACCACCAGGTCGGGCCGGGTCTTTTTCACCATCTCAAGGCCCGCCTCGCCGGAGGCGGCGCTGGCCACCTTGTAGCCCTCCTCGGCCAGCAGCTTCAGAAAGCTCTTTCGCAACTGGTCGTCATCATCGATGATCAGGATATGGCTCACCGGCCGCCTCCGCCGCCGCCGCCCGGCCCGCCATCCGCCCGCCCGCCCGACGCGCCTTCCGGATCAAGGGGAAGGGCGATGGCGAAGGTGGCGCCGGCGCCCTCTTGCGACGCGATGGTCATCTCGCCCATGTGTTCCTCGATGATGCGCAGGGCGATGCTCAGGCCCAGGCCGGTGCCCTCGTCCTTGGTGGTGAAAAAGGGCTGGAACGCCTTTTCGACCACGGCCTCGGGCATGCCGGGCCCGTCGTCCGCCACCCGGATCACCGCCCCCGCCCCTTCCACCGATTCGCCGATCTCGATATGGCCGCCCCGGCCCATGGCCTCGCAGGCGTTGACCATCAGATTCACCAGCACCTCCTTGAGCTGCTCCGGGTCGACCCGCACCAGCGGCAGGGGCCGGGCGCGGCGAACCGCCACCGTCACGTCATAGGACTTGAGCCGATGCTCCAGCAACTGGATGGCCATGTCCACCACCGAAGAGGGGCTCACCCGCTGAAACTTGAGCTTGGGGGGCCGGGAGAACTCGAGAAAATTCTGGAGGATGGTGTCTATGTGGCGAATCTCCTGGGAGATTACGTCGAAGTCTTCCTTCTGGGTGTCGGTGAGCCCGAGGGACCGGCTGAGGGAAAACAGGCGCATCTTCACCGAGGTGAGCGGGTTTCGGATGCTGTGGGCCGTGCCCGCGGCCAGCCGCCCCACCATGGCCATCTTTTCCGACTGGAGCAGGTGCTCCCGGCTCCGGGCCAGCTCCTGGTGGGTCTGGCCCGCGTCCCGGATCAGGCCGTGGACGCTGCGGCTCAGCGCCTTGATCTCGTCATCGAAGCGCCTCGGCGCGCCCTCCCCCTCTGCGGCCTGGGTCAGCCGCCGCACCGGCCCGAAGATGTGATGGATCAGCACGAAGACCAGCATGATGGCAAGAGCGAATTCGGCGAAGATGGCCCCGGCGGCGATGAACCGCAGCCGCCGGGCCTCCTCGGCGCCGGCCGCGCCCGCGGCCACGATGCGGTCGGCGTACAGCCCCTTGTAGGTCTCGCACAGCTCCATGATGCGAAAGAAGCGATTCCGCACGGCCGCGTGAAGGCGCGAGCCCACCTCCCGCTGGCCGGTCTTGTAGTAATCGATCACCTGATCCTTGTCGGCGATGTAGCGTTGATACTCGGTCTCGATGCGGGTGAGCGCCTCCCGCTGGGCGGGGCTGTTGACCAGCCGCTCCGCCTCGGCCATCCGCTCCTTGAAGATCTGCCGGTATTCGCCGAGCCGGCGGAGCCAGTCCGGGTCCCCGTCCAGAAAATAGTAGGAGACGAACCCCTTCTGGCTCACCAGCGCCGTCTCGAGGGCCTCCACCACCTGGAAGGCGGCGATGTCCCGGTCGATTATGTCGCCGAGCAGCCGCTCCATCCGATGGGTGTACCAGACCATCACCGACCCGCCGGCCACGGTGATGCCGGCCAGCGCCGTCAGGGCGATGTAGATCCGAAGCCGAAGGCTGATGCGAAACCACATGAATTGAACCCCGCGTTAAAAAATTGGTGTGAAAGCGACCTTCCCGATGCCGGAGGAAGG
>JAABTE010000113.1 GCA_011390035.1 Desulfobacteraceae bacterium
GAGGCCACGAAGGTCAGGTATTCCGACAGGATTTGAAAGGCGGACCGGTATTCCGGATCCGCGGGGGCGTGGCCGCTGAGGATGCCCGCCTGCGTCCGCACCTCGGGCAGCCAGGCCAGGAAGGTGATGTCCGCGCTCCGGTCCTCGATCCATCGATCGAGGGCGTCGGCCTTGAACAGCGCCGTGGCCTCCAGCCGCTCGAACACGGAGGTTTTCAACGCCGCCGTGGCCTGAAGATAGACCAGATACCCCGTAAGGCCCATGCCGATGAGCGAGAGTACCAGAAAATAGCTCACCAGCCGGGCCAGCAGGCTCTTTTTTAGAAAGCGCAATGCCGTTTTTCCTGTTTTGTTTCGCGGGTCGCGCATCGGCGGGCGATGCGGTTCAGTATTGTTCCAGCGCCTTGAAATCAAAATCCCTGGCGGGCGTTATCACATCCACGTCGAAGCGGAATCGCTCCGCGGCCAGCCGCGCGAGGGCGCCGTCGGCATGCATGCCGTCGATGATCTCGTTGATCTTTTTGATCAGGGGCATCGGGTCGTCGCCCTGCTTCCGGTCGAAGGCCGGGGCGATGTGGGTGTAGAAAAGCGGCTCGCCCAGCGGCTTGATGGGCGCGCCTTCCGCCAGGGCCTCGCTTCCCAGGAAGATGTCGGCCAGCACCGCGTCGATCTTAACGCCGTCGCCCGCCGCCAGCTCCCTGAACAGGTTGTTCAGGTTGTTCGGATCATAGGCGATGATCTCGGGGGAGCGGACCTGATGGTCGAGCGTCTGCCCCGGCAGGGTCAGGCTGCCCTCCAGGTAGTATTCGAAGATGCAGCCGGCGCAGGTGCCGATCCTCTTGCCGGACAGGTCGGCGGGCCGGCGATAGCGCTCGTTGTCCTCATGCACATAGAAGATGGCCGGCTCCGAGATATAGGGCCGGGCGTAATACAGGGACTCCATCCTTTCGCTGGTGATGGACAGGGAGGCGATGGCGACATCCCACCGGTCCGCCCATCTGCCGCCGATGATCTCGTACCAGGCGGGGGTGACGAAACAGGGCTCGACCCCCAGTCGCTCGGCCACGATCCGGGCCACGTCGATGTCGTAGCCGTAAAACTCGTCCAGGGTGTATTCGTTGGAAAAGCAGAGGGTGTCGGATTTCCGGGGGGCGTTTTTGATGATCTGGGAGCGCGGCTGGGACTCCGGGTGGGTGGCCACGATGATCTTGCCCCTCTTGAGGATCTGCGAAAGCTTGTCCTTTCTGCCCGCGCTTTCGCCCCATGCCGGATGGGCGGCCAGCGTGACGCAGCAGGCCATGATCAGTCCCATGATCATGATCATGATCGCGGATGTCGATGATGATGTTCTCATGCGTGCGTCTCCTGAACGCGGGGGGCGATCAGCGCCGCGGGGCTTATATAAGCGCCCCGTTGACCTGATTTCGACCGTTTCTCTTGGATGTGAATAGCATGCCGTCGGCGGCGTCGATAAATTCCCCCATAGAGGTTGCCGGCGACGGCTCCCGGATGGTGGCCACGCCGATGCTCACGGTGACGCGGGGCTCGGTTTCAGAGCGCTCGTGGGGGATGCCCAGGGCGGCGACCGCCCCTCTGAGCCCTTCGGCCAGAAGCAGCGCGGCGTCCGGGTCCTGGTCCGTCAGGATGACGGCGAATTCCTCCCCGCCGTAGCGGCCGATGAAATCGCCGGCTCTCTGAAGCGTGTTTTTCAGGGCCTCGGCGATCCGTCTCAGACATTCGTCCCCCCTGGCGTGGCCGTAATGGTCGTTGAACAGCTTGAAATGGTCGATGTCGAGCATCATCAGGGACAGGGACGAGCGATGGCGCGCCGCGCGCCGCCATTCATGATCGATGGTCTCGTCGAATTTGCGGCGGTTGTAAATGTTCGTCAACCCGTCGATGGCCGCGAGGGCCTCGAGCATGTCGCTTTTGCGTTTCAGGTTCAGTTGGGTGTTCACCCTTGCTTTCACCACGATGGGCTGAAACGGCTTGCTGATGAAATCAACGGCGCCCGCGCCGAATGCCTGGACCTCGTCCATGGCCTCGTTCAGGGCGGTGATGAACATGACGGGGATGTTTCGGGTGGCTTCATTTTCTTTCAGCCGCCGGCAGACCTCGTATCCGTCCATTCCCGGCATGATGATGTCCAGCAGAATCAGGTCTGGCGGATTCTTTTCCGCCATCTTCAGCGCCTTCGCGCCATCCCGGGCGGCGGCCACCAGGTAATCGTCTTTAAACAGGGAAACGAGAATATCGATGTTTTCGGAACTGTCGTCCACTACTAGAATTCTCTGTTTCTTGTTGATATCGTTCATCCGATCTCGATCAAACCTCTTGTTGGGCTCCTTTTTGAATTTTTAAAAACGTCGGGGAAGCTTTCTGGAATGCAATGTTGCGGCGCTCTTCGTACTAGTTCTTATGAGCGTGGATCAGGGCGGGTGCGCATTGCCGGATTCCCCGATTTTCGGGCAGCGGCGCGCCATTCATCAAAGAAAACTGCCCCCCGCCTCTTAAGCTGTACTTTATATTTATTTTCAGGATAATTCAAGAAAAATGTCGGCATGGGTCGGGATAAATCTCCAATCGGGCGGCGTCGCAACCGCTGTTTCGCCGCTGTTTCATGGAACGTTTCCGCTGTTTCAGATCCGGCGCTTGAAACGGCTCCGGCGACGGGTCCGACGGGATCGTTTCGCGGAAAACGCCATCGATCCAACCAGTTGCGCGGGATGGCACGCCCCTTGCTCTAACCAATGCCGTTGTTATGAAGTCAGAAACGAGGAATTTTTCCTTTTAACTTTTATCTGATGGAGGCATTACATGAGCGTTTGCGCGACGGCGGAAATCGAAGACATCATCGATCGTTATCCCGGACGGCCGGAATACCTTATTTTTCTTCTGCAAGACATTCAGTCCAGCTTCGGATACATCTCCCAGGAGTCCATGCGCCGGGTGTGCGACCGGACCGGCGTGCCCCTGACCCGGGCCTATTCCGTGGCCACCTTCTACCAGTCCTTCCGCCTCGACCCCAAGGGCGAGCATGAAATAAAGGTATGCCTGGGCACCGCCTGCCACCTGAAGGGCGGCCAGCGTCTGGTGGAGGATCTTGAGCGGCGGCTGGGCGTTGCGGCCGGCGAGACCTCCGGGGACATGCGCTTTACCCTCGACACGGTCAACTGCCTGGGGGCGTGCGCCATTTCGCCGGTGGTGGTGATGGACGAGGAGTATTATCCCAACATGACGGCCCGGAAGCTGGAAAAGCAGCTCAAGGCCCTGAACGCGGCGGACGCCGCCCAGGCGAAGGAGGCGGGCAATGCGTAAGGAAAGCGCCGCGCCGGCAATGGCGCCCTTTCGGCTGAACGCGCCGGGGGATCTTGAAACCCTGCGAAACAAGATCATCGAAAGCCGCGACCCGAACCGCCCCGAGATCGTGGTCTGTCACGGCAACGGGTGCCTGGCCAGCGGCGCGCCCAAGGTGGCCGAGGCCTTCAAGGCGGCTCTTGCGGAAACCGGCATCAACGCCAAACTGATGCCCGGCGTCAAGACCACCGGATGCCAGGGCCTTTGCTCCAAGGGGCCGCTGGTGCAGATCCGGCCCCAGGGTTATTTTTACGAGCGGGTTCAGCCCAAAGACGCCCTGGAGATCGTGGAAAAAAGCGTGATGGCCGGCGAGCCCGTGGAGCGGCTGATGCACAAGGACCCGGAAACCGGAAAGCCCCTTTACACCGAAGAGGAGATCCCCTTTTACAGCCTCCAGGAGCGGCTGGTGCTGCGCCGCATCGGCAAGATCGACCCCACCGACATCTCAGACGCCATCGCAGAGGGCGCCTACGCCGGCCTGGCGAAGGCGCTGCACTCCATGACCCCGGAGGAGGTGGTGCGGGAAGTGGAGAAATCGGGCCTTCGGGGCCGGGGCGGGGCCGGCTTCCCCACCGGGCGCAAGTGGCGCTCGGCGCTTTCGGCCATCGAGAAGAAGGGCCGGCCGGTCTATGTGGTGGTCAATGGCGACGAGGGCGACCCGGGCGCCTTCATGGACGGGGCCATCATGGAGGGCGACCCCCACTCGGTGCTGGAGGGATTGATCCTCGGCGCCTACGCCCTGGGGGCCGAGCAGGGGTATTTGTATGTGCGGGCCGAGTATCCGGTGGCCATCCGCCACCTGGAGATGGCAATGGCCCAGGCCCGGGAATACGGCCTTTTGGGGGAGAACATCCTCGGAACCGGCTTTAAGTTCGACGCCCGCATCAACCGGGGGGCCGGGGCCTTTGTGTGCGGCGAGTCCACGGCCCTGTTCACCTCCATCGAGGGCAAGCCGGGCAACCCCCGGCCCAAGTACGTCCGCTCCGTGGAAGAGGGGCTATGGGGCCGGCCAACGGTACTCAACAATGTGGAGACCTGGGCCAACATTCCCCTGGTGTTGGGCAGGGGCGGCCAGTGGTACGCCTCCCTCGGCGTCCCCCATTCCACCGGCACGAAGGTTTTTTGCCTGGTGGGCAAGGTGGACAACGTGGGCCTGGTGGAAGTGCCCATGGGCACGCCCATGGACCGGATCGTCACCGACATCGGCGGCGGCGTTTCCGGCGGCAAGCCCTTCAAGGCGGTGCAGACGGGCGGTCCGTCCGGCGGGTGCCTTCCCTATTCGCTGAAGGACACCCCGGTGGATTTCGATTCGCTGACAAAAGCGGGCTCCATGATGGGCTCCGGCGCCATGATCGTGATGGACGAGCATGACTGCGTGGTGGACTTGGGCCGCTACTTTTTAAAGTTCCTGGAGGAGGAATCCTGCGGAAAGTGCCTGCCCTGCCGGCTGGGCCTGACCCGGATGCGCGAGATCCTGGACGGCTTTTCCCGGGGCGAGGGCAGCGAGGCGGACATCGCGGACCTGACCAGCCTGGCCGAGGCCTTGAAGGACGGCGCCCTGTGCGCCCTGGGCGGATCGGCCCCCAACCCGGTGCTGACCACCATCCGCTATTTCCGGGACGAGTATCTGGCCCATGTGAGCGATCACAAGTGCCCTGCCGGCGTGTGCAAGCACCTGATTGTTTATGCCATCGACCCGGAAAAATGCACCGGGTGCGGCGCCTGCGCCAAGAACTGCCCGGTCGAATGCGTCACCGGCGAAAAGAAAGAGCCCCACGTCATCGACGCCGCCGCCTGCCTGCGCTGCGGCATTTGCAAGGAGACCTGCAAGTTCGACGCGATCTTCATCGAATAGAAGCCAACGATCCAACCCTTCATGAAACGGGAGTCATTCAATGAACGAGATCACTTTCACGATAAATGACCAGGCGGTAAAGGCCCGGCGGGGATGGACCGTTCTTGAAACGGCGCGGGAATGCGGCATCCACATTCCCACCCTCTGCCACCATCCGGCCGTTACCCCAAGCGGGGCCTGCCGGCTGTGCATGGTGGAGCTGCGGGACGGCGACTGGGCCAAACTGGTGGCATCCTGCATCTATCCGGCCGCCGAGGGCATCCATGTGTACACTGACACGGCGCGGGTGAAAAATGTGCGCAACTGGATCTTCCAGATGCTGCTGGCCGCCGCCCCCGCCAGCCGCGAGATCGCCGAGCTGGCCGCCCGCCACGGCGTGACCGGGACCCGCTTTGCCGCCAAGGACCCCGACGAGATGTGCATGGTCTGCGGCCTGTGCCAGCGGGTGTGCGAGGAGGTGGTGGGACTGTCGGCCATCGCCGTGGTGGACCGGGGCGTTCACAAGCGGGTGGGCGCGCCCTTCATGCAGCCCACGGACGTGTGTGTGGCCTGCGGCTGCTGCGTCAACATCTGCCCCACGGGGGCCATGCGGAAACTTTTTGATTCGGTTCGCGGCGAGACCGCCACGAAACTGACCCAATTGGCCGTATAGGCCGAAAAGGAGAATGCAAATGAACGAGCAAGCGAGAACCGGCGTGTTTCTTTGTCGCTGCGGAGACCGAATCGCCCCCCATGTGGATCTTGACCGGCTGGCCGAGGGGGTCGGCGGAGCGCCCGGCGTTATCCATTGCCAAACCCTTTCCCAGCCCTGCCAGCGGCCGGGCTTTGACGCCATCTCCTCGGCGGTGGCCAAAAACCACCTGAACCGGGTGGTGGTGGCCGGTTGCGAGGGCCGGCTGATGCTCAAACGGTTCGAGTCCGAGCTTGCCCCCCTGGGCCTGCTCAAGGGCCAGATCGACATGGTCAATGTCCGGGGCCATGTGGTGGCGGTCTCCGACCTGTCGCCCAGGGAGCGGGCGGACAAGGCGGCCCGTCTGGTACTCGCCGCGGCCGCCGAGATGGCCGCCATGCGCCCCACCACCCTGACTGCGGCGAAGCTGGGCGGCCCCGTGCTGATCGCCGGCGGCGGCGCGGCCTCCTATGCCGCGGCCCGGGAGCTGGACAACGAGGGGATCGATTTCATCCTGGCCGCCCCCACCCATGATCCGGCGGAGGTGGTCCGGCGCCTGCCACGGGCCTATCCCGGCGAGGGCGGCCTGCGCAAGCGCTTTCTGGAGCAGGTGAGGGCGGTGGTCAACAGCCCCCGGGCAACCCTGCTGCCGCCGGGGTCCTTCATCGGTCTTTCCGGGGTCACGGGCCGGTATTCCCTCACCTTTCTGGAAGATCAGACCGGCATCGTCCGCCAGATCCATGCGGGCCTGATCATCGCCTGCCTGGACGCGGAGCTGGGACCGCCGGGGCCCGCCCTGGGCCATGACGGCCGGAGCGTGCTGCACCTGTCGGAGATGGAAAGCTATTTTCAGGAGGTGGGCATCCCCCGTGGCAGGGTGGTCTTCTGGGTGAGCGATTACGAGACGGAGCAGGGCGAGTTCGCCCCCATGTCTGCCCGGAGCGCCTGGGCCCTGGCCGCCCAGATCCGGGAAAGCGTCCCGTCCAGCAAGGTCTCCATCCTGTATGATGAGCGCATGGAGATCCCCTTGAACGCAGGCGAGCGGGTACTCAACCGGCGGCTGGGCATCGAGTGGGTGCCATACGACAAGGCCGTGCGGCCGGCGGTGCAGGATCGGCAGGTGACCTTCTGCGGCGTGCAGGAACACCTGGAGCATGAGATCGAGTGGGACCTGCTGGCGCTGTCTCCCGTGCGGGGCCTGGGCGGCGACGCCCTGCGCACCGCCCGGACGCTGGGCCTGGTGCATAAGGAGGATCGCTTCCTCACCGGCCATCACGCCCGGGTCCGTCCCGAGATGGTGGGCCGGGAAGAGAGCTATCTTGCCGGCAGCGGCCGCTATCCGTGCGACCTGCGCGAGGCCATGGCCCAGGGCAGCCGGGCCGGCATCCGCAGCGCCGAGATGCTTAAAAAGTCGGCCGATGGCCTGCTCTTTGTCCCCCGCAACGTCTGCGTGGTGGACCCTGATGTCTGCATTGGCTGCGGCCAGTGCCAGGAGCTGTGCGACTGCGGCGGCATTGGTGTCGAGACCGGCGTGGGCGGCGGCCTGCCCAGGGTGGTGGATCCCATGGTCTGCACCGGCGGCGGCACCTGCGCGGCGGCCTGCCCCTATCACGCCCTGGTGCTTCAGAACAACTCCAACGACCAGCGGGAGGCCCGGCTGGCGGCCCTGTCCGGCATGATGGGCCCGGACGGCGTGGTGGCCATGGCCTGCGCCTGGGGCGGCCTGCCCGCCGCGGACATCGCCGGCAAGATGGGCCTCAAGTACGACCCCCGCGTCCACATCCTGGGCATTCCCTGCGTGGGCCAGATCGACCCGTGCATCATGGCCCGGGCCTTTTTAGAGGGCGCCCCCGGCCTGCTGCTTGTGGGCTGCCTGCCGGAAGAGTGCCACCACTCCTACGGCGTGGACCATGCCTGGAGCCGGGTGAGCCTGATAAAGAAGCTGCTGACCCTGTCCGGCTTCGACCGGCGGCGCATCGCCCTGGCCCACGCGGACCTGAACCGGCCCGAGGATTTCGTGGCCACGGCCAACGCCTTCGCCCGGGCCATCAAGGCGCTCGGCCCCATCCCGCGCACGGCAGAGAACATCGACAAGCTGGAATGC
>JAABTE010000114.1 GCA_011390035.1 Desulfobacteraceae bacterium
AGATGCCGCCCATGCCGAAGAGGATCGCCGGCCCGAAGTCCGGGTCCTTGCGGGCGCCCATGAGTACCTCGAACTCGCACTGGCCGAGCATGGATTGGACTGAAACGCCGTCAAGGCGCGCGTCGGGCTGTTTTTCCCGCGCCGACTTCATGATGGCCTCGAACGCCTCCCTCGCGTCCGCCGCGTTCCGGATGTTCAGGCGCACGCCGCCCACGTCGCTCTTGTGGCTGATGTCCGGCGAGCGCACCTTCATGGCCACCGGGTAGCCCATCTCATCGGCCAGCTTCACGGCCTCATCAGGATCATCGGCCGGCTCGGTGCGGTTGACCGGAAGGCCGTAGGCGGCCAGAACCCGCTTCGAAGCGATCTCCGACAGGGTTCTGCCCTCCCCGCCGGCCCCCGCCTCGGCCCCCGCTTCCGGTTCTGCTCCCGCTTCAGGTTCCGTTCCCGCTTCGGATTCCGCTCCCGCTTCGGATTCCGCTTCCGCTTCGGGTTCTGCCCCCGCCTCGGGTTCTGCTCCCGCCTCCATTTCCGCCTCCATGGCGGCGCGGGCTGCCTCGGTATCGAAGGAGAGGCTCTTTTCCAGCTTGGGCGGGATCTCCCGGAGCATCTCGAGGTTTCTGGCGTGGTTGTACAGGTGGACGAATGCCTGGATGGCCTGTTCCGGCGTGTCGTAGGTGGGGATTTCCGCGTTGTTGAGGATCTCCCGCGCCTCGGAGACCAGCACGCCCCCAAGCCAGGCGGCAAAGACTGGAACCCCGCGCCCCTTGGCCTGTTCCACCAGGACCCGGGCCGTCTCCCTGGGCCGGGTGAGGGCCTGGGGGGCGTATAGCACCAGGATGGCGTCGAACTCGTCCGCGGCCATGCAGATCTTCACCGTTTCGGCGTACCGCTCCGGCGGGGAGTCCCCCAGCACGTCGATGGGGTTGGCCCGGCTCCAGAATGGGGGCAGGATCTTGTCCAGGGCGGCGCGGGTCTTGTCGCTCATTTTGGCCGGGGCCATGTCGTGTCTGGCCAGAGCGTCCACGGCCATCACGCCGGGGCCGCCGCCGTTGGTGATCACGCACAGCCGGGGGCCGGCTGGCCGGGGCTGCTTGGCCAGCAGCTCGGCGCAGTCGAACAGCTCTCCGATGGTCTGAACCCGCACGATGCCGGCCCGCTTGAAGGCCGCGTCGTAAACCGCGTCGGAGCCGGCCATGGCCCCCGTGTGGGAGGCGGCGGCCCGGGCGCCGGCCTCGCTGGCGCCGGCTTTCAGCGCCACGATGGGCTTGATCCGGGAGACGGCCCGGGCCGCGCTCATGAACTTGCGAAAATTCGTCAGGCTCTCCACATACAGCAGGATGCTTCTGACCCCCGGATCATTGCCCAGGTAATCGATCAGATCCCCGAAATCCACATCCACCATGGCGCCGGTGCTGACGAAGTGGCTGAACCCGAACCGCTCCCGCATGGCCAGGTCCAGGATGGCCGTGCAGATGGCGCCGCTCTGGGACAGGAAGGCCAGCCGCCCCTCGTTGGGCAGGTGGGGCGCGAAGCTGGCGTTGAGCCGATGGCCGGGCCGGATGATGCCAAGGCAGTTTGGCCCCACCACCCGGATGCCGCCCTTTCGGGCCGCCTCGGCGATCCGCTTTTCGATCTTCCGGCCCTCCGCGCCCGTCTCGCCGCCGCCGGCGGAGATGATGATTGCCCCGCCCACCCCGGCCCCGGCGCATTCGGTCACGATCTCCGGCACGGTATGGATAGGGGTGGCGATCACCGCCAGGTCCACGGCCTGGCCGATGTCGGCGACAGAAGGATATGCGTCCAGCCCGGCGATGGTGTCGTAGCCGGGGTTGACCGGGAACAGCTTTCCCTCGAATCCGGCCTCCGTCATGTTCCGAACGAGGGCGTGGCCGATGGTGCCGCTCTTGCCGCTGGCCCCCACGATGGCCACCGATTCGGGGGAAAAGATCTTGTCCATGTTGTAAAGACCCATCATCGCTCCTTATGTTTCACGCAATTGCCCGAGCGCCGCCCTTTGGGGCGGCCCCTGCGGACGGCGCCCGCTGCGCCGCGGCATGTGGCTTTCGGTATTTCCGATGGCATTTTCCGATGTCCTTTCATATCGTACCATCAGTGAGTGTTTCGCCGCAAGGGGCAGGACCCTGGAGGATAAATCCCCCGGCAAGCCAGACGCATCCGGGCTTAAAAGTGTCCGAACCCGGACGTGTCGATTTTTCCATTGCGCCCGCTATGCGAAACGCCTTTTTTATGGTAGGATTCACAGGATGAGCCGTCTGTGAGCAACACCCATTCCGAAACGAGAAACAATCCAAATGGCAGGACGATTCCCAGGTGAAGGGGACGGAAAGGTCCCCGCATTCCAGAACCCGGTTCAGGAGATGATTCCGGAAGGCGCCGAAGCTCCGCCGGGCCGCCGTGCCCGGGGCAAGCGCCGCCGGGGCGGTCTGACGCGCTGGTTCTTCTGGGCCTGGTTTCTGCTGATCCTGCCCGCCGGGCTGGCGGGATACGCCGGATACCGCCACATCCGGACCGACCTGCCCGAAATCTCCAGCCTGAGCGACTATCGCCCCCCGGTGATCACCACGGTCTACGCGGACGACGGCCAGCGGATCGCCGAGTTCTACGAGCAGCGGCGCATCGTGTTGCCCATCTCACAGATCCCGCCCCGCCTGATCCACGCCTTCGTGGCCGCGGAGGACGCCCGCTTTTTCGAGCATGCCGGGGTGGACATCCTCAGCATACTTCGGGCCTTGAGCAAGAACCTGTCCGCCGGCGAGGTGGTGCAGGGGGGCAGCACCATCACCCAGCAGGTAACCAAGTCCTTCCTGCTCACCCCGGAAAAGAGCTATCGCCGAAAGCTCAAGGAGGCCCTGCTGGCCTACCGCATCGAAAAGGCCTTCACCAAAAAAGAGATTCTCTACCTCTACCTGAACCAGATCTACCTGGGCAACGGCGCCTACGGCGTACAGGCGGCGGCGGAGAACTACTTCGGAAAGCCGGCCTGGGAGTTGAGCCTGGCCGAGTGCGCCACCCTGGCCGGCCTGCCGCCGGCCCCTAGCGCCTACTCTCCGGCGAACCACCCGGAGATGGGCCGAAAGAGGCGCCGGTATGTGCTGGAGCGAATGGTGGCGGAGGGCTACATCTCCCATTCAGAGGCGGCGTCGGCCATGGCCGAGCGGCTCACGCTCGCCCCCCGGAAGAACTGGTTCATAGAAACGGCCCCCTACTTTTCCGAACACATCCGCAGGTATGTGGGGGAGCGGTATGGCCAGGACGCCCTGTATCGGGACGGGCTCCAGATCCACACCACCGTCAACGTGGCCATGCAGAAGGCCGCCATGCGGGATGTGCGGGACGGCCTTCGGGATCTGGACAAGCGGCAGGGCTGGCGAGGTCCCATCCAGCGCCTGGGGCCGGAGGAGAGGGAGGCGTTCATTCATGAGCTCAAGCGCCGTCAGACGGTCGATTTCATCATGCCGGTGGAAACGGGCGTGGCGGAAACAGGCGCGGCGGAAACGGGTCCGGCGGAAACAAGCGTGGCGGCGGGGGCCGGCGAATCGCCGGCGGTGGGCGCCATCGTCCGGGGCGTGATCGTGCCGGCGACCCCGGCGAGCCTCAAGGATGGCTCCGGCGGCCGCCCAACCAGCGGCAAACGGATCGGCGGCGGCGCTGATGGCCCGGGCGATGGCATGGCCAATGCGGGCGGTGGCGTGGCCGTTGGGGTGGCCGACGGCGACCTGATCATTCACATGGGCGGGGCCTTGGGCATCATCAGGCGCGAGGATCGGCGGTGGGCCCGGAACGCGACGCTGGCGGAAGGGGACGTGATCTGGGCGCGAATCATGGAGTTCGACGCAAACCGGGGCCTGTGGCGGCTCGCCCTCGAGCAGGAGCCGGAGGTGGAAGGCGCCCTGATGTGCATTGAGACAGGCTCGGGCAATGTCAAGGCTCTGGTGGGGGGGCGGGATTTCGCCAAAAGCCAGTTCAACCGGGCCGTCCAGTCCCTGCGCCAGCCCGGCTCCTCGTTCAAGCCCATCATCTACGCCGCCGCGCTTGACAGGGGCTTTACCCCGCTGACGCTATTGTCCGACACCCCCTTTGCCTACGACGACGGCTTCACCATCTGGCGGCCCACCAACTACGACGATAAATTCACCGGCCCCATCCGCCTTCGGGACGCCCTTGCCAAGTCCCGCAACATTCCGGTGATCCGGGTACTCGACGAGATCGGTGTCGATTACGCCGTAACCTATGCCCGCCGGCTCGGCTTCACCTCCCGGCTGGACCGCCGGCTCTCTTTGGCCCTCGGCGCCTCGGGCGTCTCGCTGATGGAGATGGTCACGGCCTACTCCGTCTTCGCCAATCAGGGCACGCTGCGCCACCCTGTCTTCATCCGTGAGATCCGAAACCGGGAGGGCCACCTTCTGCCGGAAATGGCGCCGGAGCCTGAGCAGGTGATGGAGGCCAGCACCGCCTACCTGATGACCAGCCTGCTGGAAAGCGTGGTGCAGAAGGGCACCGGCCGGCGCGTGCGGGAACTCAACCGCCCCGTGGCCGGAAAGACCGGCACCACCAACGATTTCCGGGACGCATGGTTCATGGGCTACACCCCCGAATATGTCACCGGCGTATGGGTGGGGTTTGACCAGGAGCGCCCACTGGGCCCGAAGGAGACCGGCTCCCGGGCCGCCAGCCCCATCTGGCTGGCCTTCATGCGCCAGGCCCTGGCGGACAGGCCGGTGACCGACTTTCCCGTGCCGGAGGGCGTAACCTTTCTGGAAATCGACGCCCAGACCGGCCGCCGCGCCGAATCCCGCACCCCCTACACCTTCACCGAATGCTTCAAGGCGGACAACCTGCCGGGCGTCATCCGAAAGCCCCTCGCCGCGGCTGCGGCCGCCCCCGACGCCCAGGCGTCAAACAGCGCCGGGGCTCCCCCGGACCGCCCGCAATCCTTCCAGCGCCCCGCCGGGAAGCCGGCCCCTCCCCAAACGCCCACCGTCATCACCGGCCCGGAGGATTTCTTCAAATCCGGCATCTGAGGGCAAAATAAGGTCTCGCCCCCATTTACGCCCCGCCCCCGCCCATCCGATAATTGGCACAGTTCACGCCCCCTGCGGGGCGCAACGCCAACGCATTCATTGAAAGGAGGCGGCAATGGCCAATATCGCGGTGATCATCACCGACCTGTTCGAGGACTCGGAATACACGGAGCCGGCCAAGGGCTTTAAGGACAAGGGCCATGATCTGACCCATGTGGGCCTGAAGGCCGGCCAGACGGTAAAGGGGAAAAAATCGGGAACCGAGGTGATCATAGACAGGGCGGTATCAGACGTATCGGTATCCGATTTCGACGCCCTGCTCATTCCCGGCGGCTATTCGCCGGACCAGCTACGGGTGGATGAGGACGCGGTGCGCTTCGCCGGCGATTTCGTGAAAAGCGGAAAGCCGGTCTTTTCCATCTGCCACGGCCCCCAGCTTCTCATCACAGCCGACGTTTTGCGGGGCAGAACGATCACCGGCTACACCTCCGTCATCCAGGACATCAAGAACGCCGGGGCCACCTTCGTGGACAGCGAGGTGGTGGAAGACGGCAATCTCGTCTCCAGCCGCAATCCGAACGATCTGCCGGCATTCATCAAAACCTCTCTTAAAAAGCTGGACCGGAGCTGAAACACCCGCGACTCAGGCAGCCAGGAAAAGTCAAACGGAGGTATCCCATGGAACAGACATCCATCCCCGGAACCCCCCTCACCGTATCCCGCATCGCCCTGGGCACCTGGGCCATCGGCGGATGGATGTGGGGCGGGACGGACGAAAAAGAATCGATCCGCACCATTCACGCAGCCCTGGACAAGGGCATCAATCTGATCGACACGGCCCCGGTGTACGGCTTCGGCCGATCCGAAAAGATCGTGGGAAAGGCCCTGGCCGAATACGGGCAGCGGGCCGATCTGTTCATCTCCACCAAGGCGGGACTGGACTGGAAGGACGGCAAGGTGTTTCGAAACGCCAGCCGCGAGAGGATCGAAAAGGAAGTGGCCGATTCCCTTGGGCGGCTGGGCACCGACTACATCGATATCTACTTCATCCACTGGCCCGACCCGACGGTGGATTTCGGCGAGACGGCCGAGGCCATGGAAAAGCTCCTTGAAGCGGGAAAGATCCGGGCCATCGGGCTTTCCAACTTCACCCCGGAGCAGATGGCCGCCTTCGGCGAAACCGCACGGCCACACGTCTGCCAGCCGCCCTACAACCTGTTCGAGCGCGGCATCGAATCGGATGTGAAGCCCTACTGCCACGACAACACCATCGCCCTGATGACCTACGGCGCCCTGTGCCGGGGACTGCTGTCCGGGAAAATGTCAAAGGACCGGCAATTCATCGGAGACGACCTGCGGCAATACGATCCGAAGTTCAACCCGCCCCGTTTCGATCATTACCTCGGGACCGCCGGGAAGCTGGAGCGCTTCGCCCGCCGGAACTACGGCAAAAGCCTGCTGGCCCTGGCCGTGCGCTGGGCCCTGGACCAGGAGGTGGAGATCGCCTTGTGGGGCGGCCGGCGACCCGGCCAGATGGCGCCGGTGGACGAGGTGACCGGATGGGCCATTGACGAAGACGGTAAAAACCAGGTGGATGCGATCCTGCGGGAAGCGATCCCGGACCCGGTGGGCCCGGGATTCATGGCGCCGCCGGATCGCCATTCGGTCTGAACCGGCGGGCATCCCCGAAAGATCATTCCCCGGGGACGCCCGCCGGATCAACCGGCCGGATGCTTCCCGCTTCTCAGGCGTCCGGCGCCGGCTTTCTTACAGACAAAACGGCGCACTTGGCCGCGCGCACCACCCGTTCCGTCACCGAGCCCAGCAGGAACCGCTGGAACCCCTGGTGCCCGTGGGTTGCGATCACGATCAGGTCCACGCCCTCCTCCCCGGCGACGCGGGTGATCTCGTCGGCCGCGTAGCCGATCTCCACCCGCAGGTGTACGGTGAGGCTGCTATCCAGCCGCCGCTGGCGCACATTTTCAAGGGCCTCGCGGGTTCTTTCGACAAATTCCATCTGGTAGCCCGGCACATCAAATGCCATCGGCGCGTTGTGATGCGGCGCACCCATAACCGGCACCGGCGATACAACATGCACCAGCACCACCTCGCAGCCGAACTGCGTGGCCAGATCGCCGGCAGTTTTAAGGCCCTCGTAGGAAGGATCGCTGAAGTCGGTTGTACACAGGATTTTCTTCGGTGGAAATAGCATGCGCTGCCTCCTTTCGGCATGGAAATTCATGGTTTCGACGATCTATTATCCCCCGGGATGCGGCCAAGGTAAATGGGGTGATCTGCCCATTCTTGAAAAAAGGCGCATTTGGCGTTGCAATCATTCCACGCCTGGGATATAAGATTCCAGTCAGAAACACGAATCATTTTCAATGCGGCAATCGATTGCCAAACCCCCATCGGAGGCGCTCATGACCCTGCAAATCGATCCGGAGAAAATCAAGGAGATCAAAACCGTCATCGGCAACATGGACCGGCTGATCGACAGCGGCCAGGACCTGGCCCGTGGAAGCATGGATCGGGAGCCGAGCCAGCGATCTCAGAACAACAACTGGCGGTATATCCGGCAGGAGCTGCTGGATCTGAAAAAGCTGCTGGACCTGGAGCCCTGACATCGCAGAATCCGGCTCGTGGAAATCCGGCTCGTCGGAATCAGGCTCGTGGAAATCCAACTCGTCGGAATCCGGCTCGTCGGAATCCGGCTCGTCGGAATCCGGCTCAGGGCGCCGGCGCGGGGGCCAGGGCGGAAGGTGGATTCAGCGGCCCCCACAGCGTGCTCAGGTAAGGCTGGTCCGACCCGATTTCCACCACCAGATTCTCCAGCAGGCCATCCGGGGTCATAAAGACGCCGATCAGATCATACCGAATCAGCTTGCCGGACGCGGAAACCTCCGCGCTTG
>JAABTE010000011.1 GCA_011390035.1 Desulfobacteraceae bacterium
GTCGGAGAACCGGCGCCGGGTGTCGATCTCCCGGACTCGCTTGAGCCGGTTCATAACCTCGGGCATGAAAAGGATGGTCACCATATGGTGAAATTCATCGAAGACCACCCCCTGCAGCAGCCGTATGGGGGCCAGGTTGGCGGGCAGCGGCTTGTAAATGAGGGAGACATATTGAAGCACCTCGTCCACCACGACACCGATGATCTCCCCGAGAGACTCCACCACCACGATGAACAGCTTTTCCGGCGACCGGCCATGGACGCCGTCCACAATGGCCCCCAGCGGATAGATGGGAATGATCCGGCCGTTGTGCTCGATGGCCTGCCGGTTGAGTACGCTCATGCTCCGCCGGGCGTCGGCGATCACGATCTCGCGCACGAAGTTGGCGGGCACCAGGAACTTGCGCTCGGCCGCCTTGACGAAAAACCCCTCCACCGTGGCAAGAGAGGGCGGCAGGGTGATGACAAACTCCGTGCCCGCCCCCGGCGCGCTGTCCAGGGTGATGCGGCCCTTGATCTTTTCAATGTTCTCCCGAACAATATCCATGCCCACGCCCCTGCCGGAGATCTCGCTGACCTTCTCCGCGGTGGAAAAACCGCAGGAGAAGATAAAGCCGTTCAGGGCGGCCGGGTCCATGGCGGCGATCTCGTCGGCCCGGATCGGGTGCAGGGCCATGGCTTTTTCGCGAATGCGCTCGTAATTTATGCCCCGGCCGTCGTCCCGCACCCGCAGCCGAATGCCGCCGCCCTCGGGCCGGCAGGCGATCCACAGCCGGCCCTCGGCCGGCTTGCCCCGCTCGCGCCGCTCAGCGGGCGGCTCCAGACCATGATCCGCCGCGTTTCGGACGATATGGATGAGCGGATCATGAAGCTTTTCCAGGATCGCCTTGTCCAGCATGATGTCGCCGCCCTCAATGCGACAGTCTATCTCCTTTCCGAAGGAGATGGCAAGATCGGCCACCATCTTGCGTATGGGGGCCAGGATCAGCTCCAGTGGCAGCATCCGCAGGCCGTACAGCGCCTCCTGCACGGCCCGGGCGTTGCGCTCCAGAAGGGTGATGCCGGTGGCAAAATTCTTCTTGATCTGCTTGGCCATCTTGAGGCATTCGCCGACCGCCGGGCCCGGCTCCCCGGGGCATGGCGCTTCCCCCCCCGCAGGCGAGGCCATGACGCGAAGGGCCCCTTCAAGGGCCTCCACCCGCTTGACCTCCCCCTTTAGCTGAAACTGGGTGAGGATCAGGTTGTTGAACAGCCGGATCACATCCTCCATGCGACTGAGCTTGACGCGCACGGTGTCGTATTCGGCCATGCGGGGGGCGGGCTCGGGCCGGTCCGCTTCGGCTTCATCGTCGGCATCGGCCTCGCCGGCGCCCGCTCCGGCCGCCGACGCCATGGCGGCCCTGACCACGTCCAGGGAGAAGGGCTCGCCCGCGTACACCCGCTCATACACCTCCCACAGAGCCTCATGGGGCAGGTATGAATCAACGCCGCGCCGGATCCGCCCCCCTGCCTCCCGTAGCAGCCCCGTGGTGAAAAAAACGAGCTGCACCAGGGAAGACGAGATGGCGTAGCGCCCCTCCCGCACGCCCTTGAGCAGGTTTTCCATGCCGTGAAGCACCCGCTCCACTTCCCCGAAACCGAGCATCCGGGACGAGCCCTTCACGGTGTGCAGTGCCCGGAGTACCCGGTTCAGCTCGTCGGCGCTCTCCGGGTCCTTTTTCAGGGCCATCATGCCCGCGTCGATGCGGATCAGGTTGTCGGACAGCTCGTCCAGGTAGTTTTCAACAAATTCGGCCCTGTCCAGTCGATGACTCATGGTCCCGCCTCCCCTTCCCCGGCGCGGTCCAGCCGCTCGATCCATTTTCCGCACATGCTAAGAAAATACCGGGCGTTGAACCCCTCCAGAAGAAAATGGAAATGATAGGCGTTTCGGGCGATGTAGGCCATGATGTCCCGCTCGCACCGGTGATATTCCTGGTAGGCCTGGCGGGGCGATATGTCCTGGGTGAGCATGGCCAGGTAAAATCGGGCGGGCCAGAAATCGTGCGCCATATGGATGGCCCGGGCGTAGCGATGGCGGGCCCGGTCGGCGCGATTTGCGGCCATCTCCAGGTAGCCCGAAAGAAACAGGGAGATCTCGTTTTCGGGCAGCACCGAATCGACCAGCTCCAGCAGGTCCCGGGCCTCGGCGATCTGGTCGGCGTTGATCAGGCAAACGATCTGGAGAAACTGGACGGCAACGGAAAAATCGATGTCGTCTTCCACCCTAAAGAGCGGGTTCTGAAGCTTCTGGCTGGCATAGGACATGATCCGCCGGGTATCCACCGGATGGGGCTCCCGCCGTCCGCCCGGCATGAAGCGCCGCACCGCCGCCTCCACCTCCCGGCGGCGCTGGAGCTGGTCCAGCAGGCGGGCGTCGAAACCGGCGCCCCGGATCTTTTCCGCGATGCTCTTGCGCCGGAAAAAATAGACGCCCTCATGCTCCATCAGCTTCAGGTTGGGGTTGGCCACAAGGGGCACCTCCGCCGCGCCCAGGAACAGGGCGCCGCCCGGCTTCAGGGCCGGGATCACCCGGGTCAATATGTCCCGCCGCGCCTCCATGGGCATGTAGATCATCACGTTTCGCAAAAAGATCACGTCGAAGGCGTCGGCAAGGGCGTCCAGGTTGTCTTTGAACAGGTTGATCCGCCGGATGTCGATGCGCGAGAGCAGATCCCGGGACAGATGGTATTCCCCGCCCTCCCGGCGGATATGGGGCCCCAGCAGGTGGCGGAAGCGCTCCCCGTCCCGGCGGAAGGCGTTTTCCGAAAAGCGGCCCCGGCTGAAACGGGCCAGGGATTCGGCGTTGATGTCCGAGGCCATCACCGAAAAGGGCGCCCCGCCCCGACCCTGGGCCATGGCCATGGCCGCAAGGGAGATGGCCTCCTCGCCCGTGGCGCAGGCGGCGCTCCACAAGCAGGGGCGGCCGGCTTCGAACAGGGCCGGCAGCAGGTGGCTTTCCAGAACGGCGAAGTGCTTTTCCTCCCGGAAAAAATAGGTCTCGCCGATGGTGACGGCCGCGACAAACCGGTCGTATTCGTCGGAATGGGCTCGCAGCCGCTCAAGGTACCTGTCCGGCCCCATGCCCAGGGTCGCCAGCCTTCCGGCCACGAACCGCCGCACGGACCGATGGTGAGACTCGGGCAGGCGGATGCCGGTTTCATCGAGGATCAGGGCCGTCAGGGTTTGAAAATCGGCGTCCGAAATCCGGCCGGCCTGATCCGCTTCTCTCCGGAGGGCATCTTTCATTTGGCTCACCGGACGGGCCTGGCCAGGGTGATCATTGCGCCCGGGATCTCCTCCAGCGGCAGCACCCGGGAGGCGCCCCCCTGCTCGATGGCCGCCTTGGGCATGCCGAAAATGGCCGATGTCTTTTCATCCTGCACCAGCGTGTAGCCGCCACGGGCCAGGATGGACACGCAGCCCTTGGCCCCGTCCCGGCCCATGCCGGTGAGCAAAACCCCCAGCAGCCGATCCCGGCACGCATCCGCGGCGGACTCGAACAGCACGTCCACGCTCGGCCGCTGGTTTAGCGCCTTCTGGCCGTTATCCAGCGCCAGCCGGCAGCCGTCGATTTTCAGGTGCCGGTCCACCGGCGCCACCCATACCTCGCCGGGCCGGACACGGACTTCGGCCTCGGCAAGGGCCACGGCCAGCGGGGTGGCGTCGTTGAGCCAGCGGGCGTATCCCAGATCGAAGCCCGCCTCCATGTGCTGGACCAGCAGGATGGGGGCGGGAAAATCGGCGGGCAGCCGGGCCAGGATCTCCCGCACCGCCATGGGGCCGCCCGTG
This sequence comes from Desulfobacteraceae bacterium, assembly GCA_011390035.1. Lineage (GTDB taxonomy): Bacteria > Desulfobacterota > Desulfobacteria > Desulfobacterales > JAABSP01 > JAABTE01. The sequence continues at coordinate 3,831 of JAABTE010000011.1, forward strand.
GAGGCGCCCATCGCCACCAGGGTGATGGATCGGGGAACGCGCCGGCCGCGATCCGCTCCCGGCACGTCCCGCCCCACCCTCGCCTCGGCCAGGGATCGCAGCTTCTTGAGAAAATTACCATAAAAGGCCGGATCATTGAAATCATCCATGTCCGGCTTCCGCATGGCCTCAAGGGCGCCGGCGCCGATGGAGGCATAACTGTTTTCCGGCGTCAGGTCGTTTGAAAAGATCAGCACCGGCGCCGGGTTCTCCGCCATGATCCGGCGGGTGGCCTCCAGACCGTCCATGAGGGGCATGACGATATCCATCACGATCAGGTCCGGCCGGAGCTGGCGGCTCAACTCCACGGCCCGCAGGCCGTTGGACGCCTCTCCGACCACCTCCATCTCCGGATCAAAGGCCAGCAGCCGCTTGAGGATAGACCGGATCAGGGCCGAATCATCCACTATCAGAATTTTAATCCCGCTCTTTTTTCCCATGAACCGCTCTCTTGTTCCCCTCCGTCATCCCACGCCGGGTTCCGTGACATGCCTGAGCAGCATCGGCCCCAGATCCAGCAGGTACCCTATGCCGCCATCTTCCGTAAACCGGCAGCCCGCGAACCCCTCCCGGCCCAACCGTTCCCGAAGCCCGCCCGGCAGGGGGCGAAAACACGAGGGCGGCAGGGAGACCAATTGGACCCGGGCGCACACCCGCACCCCGATCCGCCGGGAAGACACCGCCGGGCGGCGCCGGCCCGCCCATTCCGTCCACGCCACCCGCGCCACCTCCGAAAGGGCGGCCGTCTCCACGATCAGCGCCATGCGGACGGCCCGCTCCTCGGTGAAGCCGAAGATCCGCTCCAGCCGGGCCTCCAGATCCAGCAGGGCAAGGGGCCGCCCATCCAGATCCATCCAGCCGGGCAGATCCGGGGAGCCATCCGGAAAGGGCGTGATCGACGGCGCACGCAGACCCGCCCGCGCCGGGGCCCGCTCCAGGTAAAACCATCCCGCCGGATAGGGCAGCGCCAGGTAGGGCCTTGGCCGGCGCTCCTTTTCATTCCCGAAGGTCATGGGCCAGCTTGTCCAGCAGGCTTTTGATGGCCACCACCGGAATGTTTCCGCTCCCGGCCGCCACCATCCCGGAAAAATAGCTCAACTCCCCCTCCTTCGTGGAAAGCGGACGGACCTTGTCCCGGGTCACCTTGAGCATCTCCGCCACCTCGGATATCAAAAAGGCCATGGCGTCATCTTCCCCTCGGGAGATGACAAAGGCGCGGGCGTCCAGGTTCCGCTTTTCGAACAGGGCATGCAGGTCGCACACCGTGTAGGGCTCGCCCAGGCGATTGATGATCCCCCGAATATAAGGGGGAACGAAGGGGACGAAGTAGATGGGAACATCCGTCACGATCTCCCGCACCGCCTCCGCCGGAAAGGCGAACAGCCGCTGGCCGATCCGGGCCACCAAAAACCGTGCGAGCGTGGCATCCACGTCCGCTTCCGCCGACTCCCCCATGGATTCAAGAGTCGATGCCCCCGTCGATTCAAGGGCCGATGCCCCCGTTTCCTCCGCGCCTTTGTCCGGCCCCTGTCCCCGCTCAATCTTCTCCATTTATTTAATCCTTGATGACGCGCTGCAGCGTGCCGCTCTCCGCCGCCTGGCCGCCATTGCCGGCATCGCCCTGATAGCCGTCAATCAGCGCCTCCAGCCCCTCGGCCGTTCCCTGGAGATTTTCGGACGCATCCGTCATGGCCCGCGTGGAGACCACGAAATTGTCGATGCCCTCGGAGATCTGCTTCAGGGTCTGCACGATCTGATCGAAGGTGGCCACCTGCTGGTTGATGGACAGGGCGATGTGCTCGGCCGAGCCGGCGGCGATCTCCGATGAGCTGAGGATGTCCTCGAAGACCCGCTTGAGCCGGCCGGACAGCGCCCACCCCTCGCCGATCTTCTCGGTCACATCCTCGGAAGACAGGATCAGGTGATCCGACGAGTGCTGGATCTCGTTGATCTTGGACTTGATCTGCCCGGTGGAGGCCACTGTTCCGTCGGCCAGCCGGCGGATCTCGTTGGCCACTATCTTGAAGTTGCCCCCCGCCTCGCCCGCGGAGGCGGCCTCCAGCTCGGCGTTGAAGGCGATGATCCGGATCTGATCGGCGATGCCGTTGATGATGTTGACGATCTCCCATATGGAGGCGATCCGCTCGCCCAGGGAGCGCATCCCGGCGATGCGCTGGGCGTTTGCTCCTCGGATCTCGTCCATCTTGCCCAGGCTCTCCTTGATGAGGGAAAAGCCGTCCGTCACCGCGTCCCGGGCGCTGTTGGCCATGCCGGCCACCTCGTTGATCCTTCCGGCGATGGAGCGGGCCAGCTTGTCCGAATCCTCCATGGTGGAGACGATCTCCTTTACCGAGGCCGCCTGCTGGTTGGATGTGCTGGCCGTCTCCTGGGAGATGGCCGAAAGGCTCTGCACCGCGTCGGCGAGTACGCCGGTGGACTGGCGGATGCGCCCCAGGATCGTTTCAAAGCTTTCCAGCATGATGTTAAGGCGCCTGGAGATTTCTCCCAGCTCGTCTTTGGATACGATGGGAATGCGCCGGGACAGATCGCCCCGCACCACGGCCCCGGCCACCTCGCTGATGGCGCCCACCGGGGCCATCAGCCGCGAGAAGATGCTGGAAAGCAACAGGTAATTGACCAGGCAGCCCAGCAAGACGCCCGCCAGCGCCAGATATCCGATCATCCGCAGTTCGGCGCGCATGTCCTCAAGAGACCGGATCACCGCAACGCCCCATCCCATCCGGTCCAGGCGGCGAAAGCGGACCAGCCTGTCCGCCCCGCCGGAAACGGAAACCCGCGTCTGACCGTCGCCTTTGGCCACCATTGGCGGAAAGGCCGCCGCCACTTCCGGCTCCAGAGCGCCCTCGCCCCCTGCCACCAGAAGCCGGCCCTGCCCGTCCAGAATGACGGCCCGCCCGCCAGCCACCTTCCCCGCGTCTCCCAGCGCGCCGGCAAAATCGACGGCCTGCGCCAGATAGCGGAATTCCGACTTGTAACAGGTGGCCCAGACCAGCACCCGCCATTCCGGAAACTCCACGACGTAGGCGGCCTTGGGGCGGGCCTCATTCTCCCCCACGTTGCGCCAGTCGTACTCGAAATACCCGTTCTTCAGCCGAATGGCCTGTTGCATGAAAGGATAGCCGCTGGCATCCACGCCCTCGGACAGGGGATGGATCAGCAGCACCCCCTCGTAGCTGACGATGCTGAGATAGCCCGTGCGCCCCACCCGGCCGAACGCCGGGTCCAGCAGCACCTCCCGCGCCGCCGCCATGGCCTGATCCTGCGTCATGTCTCTATCAAGGGTTCTGCGATAGTAGTGATCCAGCAGGTCCCGCGTCTTTTCCGCCACGGCGCGCAGGTGGTTCTTTATGGCGTCGTCCATGGCGCGATTGAGCGTGCCGTGGACCAGGTCGGTTGTGTCGGCCAGGGCCTTGCGCTCCCGCTCCATCAGGTTGCTCCGCTGGCCCAGGTAGAACAGGATGCCCATCGCGACAAACACCAGAACAAACAGCATCCCGAACAGACAGATAACCTTCCCTTCCAGGGTTTGCAGGTAGCGGGACAGACGGTTTGCCATGGGATTCCTCCGCGGGATTAAACGGTATAGCGCAGAACGATCCGGTTCAGATCGTCCGCAGTGGCCTGGATCGACTCCGACGCCTGGTTGGTGTCGGCCGTCGAGGCGGCAAAATGGTCGATGCCGGTGGAGATATCCTTGAGGGTGAGCAGGATCTGCTCGAAGCCGGAGATCTGCTGATGAATGGCCGCGGCGATCCGGTCCGCGGAGCTGTTGGACAGGTCCGCGGCCTCCCGGATGGTGCCGAAAACCGCCTCCAGCTCCCTGGACAGGGCCCATCCCTCCTCCACCCGTGCGGTGCCGGACTCAGCGGCGCGAATCAGGCTGTCTCCGGCCGACTGCAACTGCTCGATGGCGCCCCGGATCTCCTGGGTCGAATCCACCGTGGAGTCTGCCAGGCGCCGCACCTCGTCGGCCACTATCTCGAAATTCTTCCCCACCGGCCCGACCGCGGAGGCCTCCAGCTCGGCGTTGAAGGCGATGATCCTGGTCTGGCCGGCGATGCCGTTGATGATGCCCACGACCTCCCAGATCCCCTTGATGCCCTCGGTGAGCCGCCGGATGCCGGCGATGGTCTCGGCGTGGGCGCCCCGGATGGCGTCCATCTTCTCCCGGTTGTCGCCGATGATGGACACGCCCCGCTCCACGTTGTCCAGGGTGCGGGCGGCGATCTCCACCACCTCGCGCACGTGCTCGCCGATCCGCCGGGCCCGCTCGTCGGAGTCCTCCATGGTGGAAACGATCTCCTTTACAGAGGCGGCCTGGCCGTTGGCGGTGGCGTGGATCTGATGAGAGGCGGCCGACAGGTGGGCCATGGACCGGCTCAACACGGCGCCCGTCTCCTTGATCTTTCCCAGCACATGGCGGAAATGGAGAATGGCCCGGTTGATAAGGTGGCTGATGTAGTCGAACTCGTCGGTGAGGGTGGTGGGGATGGACCGGGTCAGGTCGCCGGTGTCCGCGGCAAAGGCCCCCAGGGAGGCATTCATCACCCGGGCCTTGGTGGTCAGCGAGCCGACGATCAAAAAGATGGCCGCCGTGAGCGTGAACAGGTTCACCAGCAGCACGCCGATGAGTCGCCAGAGCGCCTCATCGGTCGGCATGCGCTCCATGAGCGCTGCGGTGAAAAAGATGTATATGGAGATATTGGTGAAAATCGCCGGTATCACCAGGCATATAAAGGAGCGCCAGAAAATCCCCAGCCCGAAATACTGCCGATCCCGGCGCATGGCCCCGTCCATGCAGCCGGTGGCGACAATGGCCTCGCAGAGCTGACGGGTCAGGTGGAAGACGAACATCAGGGCCACCAGCCCCGCGATATAGGCGCCATACATGGCCAGATAGAGCCCGGAAAAGATGGCCACCGGTTCCTGCATCCGCCAGAAGATAAGGTAAAGGGCCATGCCCAGCCCGCCGATGGAGATCCGGGCAAAGATCCAGAACCCGTGCCAGTACCCCAGCCGGTTCAGGCGGTGATAGAGCCGAGCCGCCTCCTCCCCGGAAAGCCGGCCCGAGTGGAACCGGTCGATGCCCGCCGCCAGCCCCCTTGTCAGATAATGGTTTGTGGGCAGGGCCATAAGCGTTACCACCGTCACCGTGGCCACCACGGCGGCCTTGACTATGACCCCGCCCACCTCGGGGCCAAAATCGATCAGCAGAAAGACATAGGCCAGCGCCACCGGTGCGCCGAAAAATATGCCGATCATCTCGGATGCCAAAAATCGACGAACGAAATCCCTGCCATGGACCATGATGCTCTTCTCCCAGGCTGGTGTTGTTTCCGGTTGCCCGCTGATGGCATTTATCGCATGAAGGGGGCGCAAGTCAAAGCGTTTTTCGGTTTTCCCCCAACAAGTAGGACAAGCCTACTCGGTTTTGCGGGTTTTGCGCATGACACATCCCGCCCTTGACACCGCTTTTGAAAAGATTTAAAGTGCTTTGTTCATTTTTGAAAGGCTTTAAATTCAGCACAGAGCGAGCGTAATGGAGCAAACACAGGAAAAAACAAGCGAACTGATCGAAAAGCGCCGGGCCAAGATGACCGAGATGAAGGCGGCCGGAGCGCATCTATTCCCCAATGATTTCAAGGTGCCGCACACGGTGGCGGACATCCGGCGGGCCATCGGAGACACGCCGGAGAAGATGGGCGAAAAGGGCCCGGTCTTTACCGCCGCCGGCCGGATGCGGGCCATCAACCGGTTCGGCAAGAGTACCTTCCTCCGCTTCCGGGACCGGACCGGCGGGCTCCAGGCCTATGTCCGAAAAGACAAGGTGGGCGAGGAGGCCTATGCCTTCTTCCGCCAACTGGACATCGGCGATTTCGTCGGCTTTTCCGGGCCGGTGTTTCAGACCAAGACCGGCGAGTGGACCCTGCTGGCGGAAAGCTTCCGCCTGCTGGCCAAGGCCACCCGGCCGCTGCCGGAAAAATTCCACGGCCTGAAAGACCCTGAAAAGCGCTACCGCCAGCGGTACATCGACCTGATCATGAACCCGGAAACCCGGGAGATCTTTATCCGGCGCAGCCGGATCACCCAGGCCATCCGGGCCTTTCTGATCGAGCGGGATTTTCTCGAGGTGGAAACGCCCATGATGCAGCCCATTCCGGGCGGGGCCGAGGCCGAGCCCTTTAAAACCCATCACAACGCCCTGGACATGGACCTGTTCCTGCGCATCGCCCCGGAGCTGTACCTCAAGCGACTGGTGGTGGGGGGCTTTGAGCGGGTCTTTGAGATCAACCGCAACTTCCGCAACGAGGGCGTGTCCACCCAGCATAACCCGGAATTCACCATGCTGGAGTTCTACCAGGCCTACGCCACCCACGAGGACCTGATGGACCTGACCGAGCAGATGTTCGCTCAGGTGGCCCGGGAGGCTCTGGGCGACACGTCCTTTACCTATGGCGGCAACCCCATCGATTTTGCCGCCCCGTGGCGGCGGCTGCCCCTGATGGAGGCGCTCACGGAGATCGGCGGCATCGAGCCCTCGGCATTGGGAGACAAGGAAAAGCTGCTGGCCATCGCCGAGCAACGGGAGGTTAAAATCACCAAGACGGGCCGGCTGGGCAAGGTGATCACCAAGCTGTTCGACGCCCTGGTGGAGCCCAAGCTGATTCAACCCACCTTCATCACCGGGTATCCGGTGGAGGTGTCGCCCCTGTCCAGGCGGTCGGACGCGGCGCCGGATCTGACGGAGCGCTTCGAGCTGTTCATCGCCGGCCGGGAGATCGCCAACGGCTTTTCCGAGCTGAATGATCCGGAGGATCAGAAGGAGCGCTTCCTCCAGCAGGTGGCGGACCGGGCCGCGGGAGACGCCGAGGCCCACCTGATGGACGCCGATTACATCGAGGCGCTGGAATACGGCATGCCGCCCACCGCCGGAGAGGGCATCGGCATCGACCGGCTGGCAATGCTGCTGACGGATTCGCCCTCCATCCGGGAGGTGATTTTGTTTCCCCACATGCGGTCCGTCTCATGACAGATCGGATAAGTCCGATAAACCGGATCAACCCAATCCCATCGGGCGCCGGAAACGGCCATGTCGTTTGAACTTTTTGTTGCCCGCCGCTATCTGAGGGCCCGGCGGCGGAGCTTCATCTCTCTGATCACCCTGCTGTCCATTGCCGGGGTGACGGTGGGGGTGATGGCGCTTATCATTGTCATCGCGGTGATGGCCGGGTTCGAGTCGGATCTGAAAAATCGGATTCTGGGGGTGGAGTCGCATATCATACTGATGCGCCATGGGGGGGAGTTTACCGATTATAAAAGGGTGATGGACATAGTGGGCGGGGTGGACGGGGTGGTGGCGGCAACGCCCTTTGTTTATTCCCAGGTCATGCTTCGCTCGGCCGCGGGGCTTTCCGGCGCGGTGGTCCGGGGCATCGATCCTGCCACGGCCGGGGCGGTGCTGCCCATCTTTGACAAGGAGACCCTGGCGGCGCTGGAAAACGCCGCGTCGGCCGATGGCGGCGGCGAAAGCGGCATGCTTCTGGGAAAGGAGCTGGCCACCAACATGGGGGTGGGGCCGGGGGACAGCCTGTTCATCATCTCGCCCAAGGGGATGCTGTCGCCCATGGGGCACATGCCGGCCATGAAGCGGTTTAAGGTGGCGGGGCTTTTTCAGTCGGGCATGTACGAGTACGACAGCTCCCTGGCCTACATCCATCTGGCCGACGCCCAGCGGCTGTTGCGCATGAACGGCGCCGTCACCGGCATCGAGACGCGGGTGGCGGATGTCTATCAGGCCGACAAGGTGGCCGGGCGCATCGACGAAAAGCTGGGCTACCCCTACTGGACCCGGGACTGGAAAAAAATGAACCACAATCTTTTCTCTGCCCTGAAGCTGGAAAAGACGGTAATGTTCATCATCCTGGCGCTGATCATCCTGGTGGCGGCCTTTAACATCGCCGGCTCGCTGATCATGATGGTGATGGAAAAAAAGAGGGATATCGCCATTTTAAAAGCCATGGGGGCCACGGATGGGAGCATCCGGCGGATCTTTGTTTTCAAAGGGCTGACCATCGGGGCCATCGGCACGGGGCTGGGCGTGGCCATCGGCATCGGCCTGTGCGGTCTGCTGAAACATTACAAATTTATTGAGCTGCCGCCGGATGTCTATTATATTACCACCCTGCCGGTGCGGCTGGAGGCCCTGGACGTGGCGGCCATCGCCGTGGCGGCCATGGGCATCTGCTTTCTGGCCACGCTTTATCCGGCGGGGCAGGCGGCCCGGGTAAACCCGGTGGCGGCGCTTCGCAATGGATAGGCATATGGCCCTGGTGGAGATGACGGGCGTGGTCAAGGCATTTCCCGCCGCGGACGGCGGGCGGCTGACCATCATAGACGGCCTCGATTTTACCGTCCGCGCCGGCGAGACGGTGGCCATCGTGGGGGCGTCGGGGATCGGAAAATCGACCCTTCTGCACATCATCGGCACGCTGGACCGGCCGGACGAGGGCAGCCTGACCATCAGCGGCGAGGACGTGTTCAAATACGACGATGCCCGCCTGGCCCGGTTCCGGAACGAGGCGGTGGGCTTCGTGTTTCAGTTTCATCACCTGCTGCCGGAGTTTTCGGCCATCGAGAACGTGATGATGCCGGCCCTGATCAAGGGAAACGGCCGGGCCGGGGCCCGGCGGGAGGCGGGGGAGCTGCTCTCCGCCATGGGCATGGCCCACCGGCTTGAACACCGGGTGCCGGATCTTTCCGGCGGCGAGCAGCAGCGCGTGGCCCTGGCCCGGGCGCTGATGCTAAAGCCCCTGCTGCTTCTGGCCGACGAGCCCACCGGCAATCTGGACAAGGACAACAGCGAGCAGGTGCATCGGCTCCTGTACGACCTCAATCAACAAAAGGGCATGACCCTGATCGTGGTCACCCACAACCTGGAACTGGCCGCCTACATGTCCCGCCGGGTGACACTGACCCACGGAAAACTGACGGAATTGGAGTGACAAGGCCCCATGAGACGAGTATCTTCCCTGCTGGACAGGACAATGCTGGACAGGACAAAGCTGGATAGAACAAAGCGGCGTTTTGCGCATGGGACGGCGGCCGGTCGGTCGGCGGTCCTCTTTCTGAAGGTCCTGACGATCCTTTCCCTTGCCGCCGCCTGGTCGACGGGGCCGGCCGCGGGCGCGGCAGAGGCCGCCGCCCCACGGGTGCTGGTGATGCCCTTTGAGATCCACTCCCGCCAGCCCCTGTCCTACCTGAGCGCCCGGATTCCGGAAGTGATCCGCCAGCACCTGGCCGCCGCCGGAGCCGAGATTGTGATGCCCGAAGGCGTGGCCTGGCCGGAGGGCCGATGGACGCCGGATCAGGGGGTGTCGGCGCCCCGCAGGATCGGCGTGGAGCGCAACGCCGACTATGTGATCTGGGGCAGCCTGACGTGGATCGGCGAAAAATTCAGCATCGACGCCCGGATGATCGATATCTTCGGCACCCGGCCCGTCTCCTCCTTTTATGTGGAGGGCCAAAGGATCGAGAACCTGCCGCTGATCGTCAAGCAGTTGAGCGAATCCTTCGGCGCCCGGCTCTTCAAGCGCGAGACCGTCACCCAGGTGAGCATCACCGGCAACCAGCGCATTGAAAACGACGCCATCCGGGGCGTGATCGAAACCCAGCCGGGAGACATCTATCAGCCCCAGAAGCTGTCCGCGGACGTGAAGGCCATCCACGCCATGGGCTATTTCGACGACATTCGGGTGACGGCAACGGACATGCCCGGCGGCAAGGCCGTCACATTCGCCGTGTCGGAAAAGCCCACCATCCGCTATATCCGCATACTGGACAACCGCGTTTACGACGACGAGAAGATCATGGAGAACCTGTCGCTCAAAACAGGCTCCATCCTCAACATCTTCACCGTGGAGACCAATGTTCAGCGCATCGCGTCCCTGTATAAGGAGAAGAATTACCACAACGTCCGCGTCTCCTACAAGGTGGAGTCCCTGGACAACAACCAGGCCGACCTGGTCTTCTCCATCGACGAGGGGCCCAAGGTGCGCATCCGCTCCATCGCGTTCGAGGGCAACGAGGCCTATTCCGACAAGCGGCTGAAAAAGCTTATAAAGACCACGGAAAAAGGCTTCTGGTCCTTTATCACCTCCTCGGGAGAGCTGAAAAACGAGGACCTGACCCAGGACGTGGCCCGCATCGCCGCGTTCTATCAAAACACCGGCTACATCCAGGCGCGGGTCTCCGATCCCCAGGTCAAGTATCAGCAGGAATGGATCGACATCACCATAAAGATCGACGAGGGCCCCCAGTACAAGGTGGGCAAGGTGGACATTCAGGGGGATCTTATAAAGCCGGAGGCGGCGCTGATGGCGGTGGTGAAAATCAATGAAAAGGAGGTGTACAGCCGGGACACGGTGCGCTCCGACATCCTGGCGCTTACGGATCTTTACGCCGACGACGGGTACGCCTACGCGGAGATCAGCCCCCGCATCCAACAGGATCCGGCCCGGCGGACCGTGGACATCTCCTATGTGGCGCAAAAGGGCAAGCCCGTGCATTTCCAGAAGATCCTGATCACCGGCAACACCAAGACCCGGGACAAGGTGATCCGCCGCCAGCTCCAGGTTTACGAAAAGGAGCTATACAGCGGCAAGGACTTGAAGCGCAGCGTGCGCAACCTGCACCGGCTCGATTACTTCGAGGACATCAAGGTCAACACCCTGCGCGGAGACGCCGAGGACCAGATGGTTCTCAAGATCGACGTGACGGAAAAGCCCACCGGCACATTCTCCTTCGGCGGCGGCTATTCCAGCGTGGAAAACCTGTTCGCCATGGCCTCCATCTCCCAGCGGAACCTGTTCGGCCGGGGCCAGATCCTCCAGCTCAAGGCCGAGGTTGGCGGCTCCACCAGCCGGTATTCCCTCGGCTTCACCGAGCCGTGGCTCTTTGACATCCCGCTGTCCGCGGGCGTGGATCTTTACAACTGGGAGTCGGACTACGACACCTACAACAAAGACAGCAAGGGAGGCTCCCTCCAGTTCGGCTATCCGGTCTTCGACTACACCCGGCTGTATCTGTCTTACGGCTATGACATCGGAGACATCACCGATATCACGGAGGACGCCTCGGACCTGGTCAAGGACATGGCGGGGGAAAACGTCACCAGCAGCGTCTCCACCACCCTGCGGTACGATTCCCGGGACCGGATGTTCAACCCCACCGAGGGCGGCAACCACGCTCTTTCGGTGGAATACGCGGGCCTTGGCGGGGATGTGGGCTTCACCAAATACATGGCCGAGGCGGGCCAGTATTTCCCCCTGTTCTGGGGCACGGTGGGCTTCATCCACGGCCGGGCGGGGCATGTGTCGGAGAACTCCGGCGGCAAGCTGCCGGACTACGAGCGCTTTTACCTTGGCGGCATGAATTCCCTGCGGGGGTTTGACTGGCGGGACATATCATCCTATGATGAAAACGGCGACAAGATCGGCGGAAACAAGTTCGTCCAGCTCAACGTGGAATACCTGATTCCCCTGATCAAGGAGGCCGGCGTGGTGGGCGTACTCTTCTTCGACGCCGGCAACGTGTATAACGACGACGAGAACATCGATCTGGAGCTGACCCGGGAAAGCGCCGGGTTCGGCTTCCGATGGTACTCGCCCATGGGGCCGATCCGCGTGGAAAACGGGTATATTCTCGACCCGCGCACGGGAGAGGACGGCGGCGGCCGGTGGGAGTTTACCATGGGCGGCGCCTTCTGAGTGCGGCGCTTTCCGAGTGCATTGATGGCGAAAGGGCATCGATGGCGAATCGGACAACTTTCAATCTTGAGGCAACTTTCCAAGGAGGCAGAATGAAACGGGTTTTGATGACCGCCGCGGCGGTGATGATATCATTGGCAATGGCCACCGGCGCGATGGCGGCCGACCTGCGCATCGGCGTGATCGATTTTCAGAGGGTGCTGAAAGAGTCCAGAGCGGGCATCGCCGCACAGGACGAGATCAAGCGGAAGGCCGATGAGCTGGAATCCGGCCTGAGGGCCAAGGGCGAGGAGATCGACGCCCTCCAGAAGCAGTTGGAGCGCGAGGCCCTGGTGTTGAGCCAGGAAAAGCGCCAGGAAAAGGAGCGGGATATCCGCATCAAGATCAATGACGCCAAGACCCTTCAGAAGACCTACCGGGACGATTTCAAGATCTTCGAGGTCCAGTTGATCAAGCGCATCCAGAAGGAGTTCTTTGACCTGGTGGAGTCCATCGGCAAGCGGGACGGCTACACCATGATCCTGGAAAAGGTCGGGGTTCTCTATATTCAGGACTCGGTGGACATCACCGATCGGCTGATCGCCGAATATGACCGAAAACGCAAATAACAACTCATCCAGGATTCATCGGAAAGCCGAAACAGCCATGGAAATCAGCCTCGGGCGCGTGGCCGAGATGCTGGGCGGCTCAGTGGTGGGCGATCCGGAGCGGATCATTAAGGGCGCGGCCCCCTTCGAGCTGGCCGAGGCCCACCATATCACCCTGGCGGCCCAGCCCAAATTCCTCAAGAACCTGTCCGCCACCAATGCCGGGGCGGCGCTGGCGCCGGACAAGGGCGACCTGCCCGGATATGAATCCATTGGGCGCAAAATAGACGCCGACGGAGCTGACAGAGCTGACGGAGCTGACGGAGCTGACAGAACCGACGGAGCCGTTCCCGGCGCGGCCGGCCGCCGGCCGGAAGGCGCGGAGGGCAGGCAATGGCCGGATCTTGTGCGGGTTTCAAACCCCGCCGCGGCCTTTGCCAGGCTGCTGGCCCATTTTCATCCGCGCCGGCGGCCATCCTGGGCCGATCCTGCCTCGCCCGTCAGCCCTGCCGCCCATGTGGGAAAGGGCTTCGTTGCGGGGGAGAACACCTTTGTGGCGCCCTTTGCCCTCATCGGCAATGATGTACGGCTGGGCCGAAACGTCTTCATCCACGCCCACGTCACCCTCGGCGACGGCGTGGCGGTGGGGGATGATGCGACCATTTTCGACAACGTGACCATCGGCGACCGCTGCCGCATCGGCAACCGCGTGACGATTCAGCCCGGCTCGGTGATCGGCGCGGACGGCTACGGCTACGCGCCGGACGGCCGCTCCTATGTGAAGATCCCCCACACCGGCATCGTGGTGATCGAAGACGACGTGGAGATCGGCGCCAACAACGCCATCGACCGGGCCACCTTCGGCGAAACCCGCATCTGCCGGGGCGTGAAGACGGACAACCTGGTGCATGTGGCCCACAATGTCACCGTGGGCGAGGACACCCTCCTGGTGGCCCAGGTGGGGGTGGCAGGCAGCGTGGCCATCGGCCGTCACGCCATCCTGGCTGGCCAAGTGGGGGTGTCGGGCCATCTTTCCATCGGCGACGACGTGATCATCGGCCCCCAGTCCGGCGTGGCCAAGGATATCCCGGCGGGCAAGGTGGTCTCCGGATCACCGGAGATGGACCATCGGGTCTGGCTCCGGGTGGCGCGGCTCATCCCCATGCTGCCGGAGATCAAAAAAAGGCTGGACGCCCTTGAAAACCGATTCAAGGATCAGAAACCGGAAGCGAAAATCGGGCATAAAGCCTGAAATCGACTGAAAGCCTGAAATCGGGCATAAAGCCCAAAATCGACTGAAAGCCTGAAATCGACAGAAAGCCTCAACCGGCGGAAAGGAAACTGCGAGGGATGGACGGGCAATCAACGGCTGAACCACAGGACCTCAAAACAGACCCGGAAACCGGTCAGGCATTCGTTTACGACATCGTCCGGATACTGGACTACCTGCCCCACCGGTACCCCTTCATCCTGGTGGACCGGATTCTGGAGCTGGTGCCCGGCGACCGGATCACGGCGCTCAAGAACGTCACCATCAACGAGCCGCATTTTCAGGGCCACTTCCCCGGCATGCCCATCATGCCCGGCGTGCTGATACTCGAGGCCCTCGGCCAGGCCGGCGGCGTGCTGGTGATGGACAGCGCCCCGCCCGAAAAACGCGGCCGGCCCATCTATTTCATGGCGATGGACAAGGTCAAATTCCGCAGAACCGTGGTGCCCGGCGATCAGCTCATCCTGAAGCTGAACATCCTCAAGAGTCGCGCCAGGGCCGTCAAGATGGCCGCGGCCGCTTATGTGGGCGACGCCCTGGCCGCGGAGGCCGAGTTCATGGCCACATTCGGAGAAAGCGCATGATTCATCCAACTGCGATCATCGACCCCGGCGCCGGCCTGGGGAAAAACGTGGCGGTGGGCCCTTTCGCCATCATCCGCGAAAACGTCACCATCGGCGACAACACCACCATCGGGCCGCACGCCGTCATCGAGCCGTTCGTGGAGATCGGGCCGGACTGCCGGATCTTCCCGTTCGCCGCCATCGGCGGGGTGCCCCAGGCTGTCAAGTTCGGCGGCGAGGAGACCTGGGTCCGGATCGGCCGGGGAACCATCGTCCGGGAGTTTGTCACCATCCACCGGGGCACAGGCTTCGGCGGCGGCATCACCCGCATCGGCGAGGAAAACTTTCTGATGGCCTACACCCACATCGCCCACGACTGCCTGACGGGCCGGAAGGTGATCATGGCCAACGCCGCCACCCTGGCCGGCCACATCGTCATCGGCGATCATGTCACCGTGGGCGGGCTGGTGGCCGTTCATCAGTTCGTGCGGATCGGCGATCACGCCTATGTTGGAGGCAAGTCGGCCGTGGTCAAGGACATTCCGCCCTATGTTATCGCCGCCGGCGACCGGGCCACCCTGCACGGCCTGAACACCGTTGGGCTGAAGCGGTTCGGCATGTCCGACGCCAGCCTGTCTGCGTTAAAAAAGGCGTATCGGATCGTGTTCCGCATCGGCCTTACCCTGAACGAGGCCATCGGGCGGATTCAGGCGGAGGTGGAACAGGTGCCGGAAGTCGTCAATTTCATAGAGTTTCTTCAGAATTCATCCCGTGGCGTCACAAGATAGCGATAAAACCGCCCTTGAGCGGAAGGCCGGCCGGAACAGCTCCGAAAAGGATGAAAGAGCCGATAGCGGCGGGAATGCCGCAAGTGGTGGAAACAGCCCGAGTGGTCGGGAAGGCGAAAGCGGTGGAAACGGCCCGAGTGGTCGGGAAGGCGGGAGCGGTGGTAACGGCGGACGCGGAATCGGTCTGATCGCCGGGGGCGGGCAGTTCCCGCTCATATTCGCCCGCAAGGCCGCCCGGCGCGGCCTTTCCGTTTATGTGGTTGCCTATGCCAACGAGGCCGACCCGGCCATCGCCGAATGCGCCGCCGCCATTGAATGGCTTCACCTGGGCCAGATCAAGCGCCTGCTGAAGTTTTTCAAAAAGCACCGCGTCACCGAGGCGGTGATGATGGGCGCCATTCGCAAGACCCGCCTGTTTACGGACGTGAAGCCGGACCTGCGGGCCATCGCCATTGTGGCCGGCATGCGCCACACCCACGATGACGCCCTGCTGAGGGCCTTTGCAAGAGCCATGGAAAAAGATGGCGT
>JAABTE010000115.1 GCA_011390035.1 Desulfobacteraceae bacterium
CAGATCGACGAGGTGACCGGCTACAAGACCCACAGCCTGCTGTGTGCGCCCCTGTTGCGGACCGACGGCATGGCCCGGGGCGCCCTCCAGTTGCTCAACAAGCGAACCGGGGCATTCACCCGGTCAGACGAGATGATCGCCCTGAGGGCCGCGCCGGCCTTTGCCGCCATGGATTACGAAAACCACCCCTTCGAGGCCCGGGCCATGGCCGCCGCCATGCGCCAGGAGATCCGGGCGGACCGCTGCTCCGTTTTCCTGCTGGATGAAAAGGCCGGCGAGCTTTACACCGTGATTCAGGAGGGGCTGGAGCGGGAAATCCGCCTGAGCCTGAACCTTGGCATCGCGGGCCTTGTGGGCATCACCGGCCGGATGATCCACTCGCCGGACACCTACGCCGACCCCCGGTTCGACGGCAGCATCGACGCCCGCACCGGCTACCGCACCCGGTCCATCCTGTGCGCGCCGGTAAAGGGCCGCGGGGGGGAGGTGCTGGGGGTGGTGGAGGTGATCAACAAGCGGACGGGCGCCTTTGACGAATTCGACATGGCCGCCCTGCGGGTGATGGCCGCCTACATGGGGCTGTTCGTGGAAAACGCCATAATCAGCGAGGAGTATTCCCAGCAGTTCAAGAGCGCCATCGCCGTGCTGGCCGCCTCCATCGACGCCAAGGACCCGTTAACCGCCCACCATTCCAAGCGGGTCAACGCCTATGCCATGGGCATCGCCCGGGAGCTGGAGTTTCCGGAGGCGGACATCGACATCCTGAGCGTGGCGGCCCTGCTCCACGACTACGGCAAGATCGGCACGGATGAGCGCGTTCTGAAAAAGCCGGGAAAGCTCACCGATGCCGAGTACGCCCATGTGAAGGAGCACGTTCGGGACACCTGGCGCATACTGAGCAAGATGCGCTTTGTGCGCAAATACCGCAACGTGCCGCTCATCGCCGCCTGCCATCACGAGCGGCCGGACGGTTCCGGCTACATGGAGGGCATCGGCGAGTCGGACATCCCCTTCATGGCCAAGATCATCGCCGTGGCCGACGTGTTCGAGGCCCTCACCGCCCGGCGCCACTACCGGGAGGCCATGACGGCCGGGGATGCCTTCGCCGTGCTGGATGCGGGCATTGGCGGCCAGTTCGACGGAGACGTGGTGGCGGCGCTGAAGCGGTATTATGAAAAGGTGCGGCTTCGGGAAAATGGCGGGGTGGACGCCGGGGAAAACGGGCTGGACTGAAATGTTGCCGGAGTCAAGGGCCGGAGGTCATGGCGCGTCAGGGGATGGGGAGGACTCGATCACGTTGGCGATCTGCAGCAGCGGGGCCTTGATCACCAGCCCGGCCCGCCGGGCTGCGGCGATGTTGATGTGGAAAAAGACCCGATTGGCGGCCGAGACGATCTCCACCATCCCCCCCAGCCGGGCGAAGCCGGAAATGCCGCTGACGATCAGCACCGGCTGACGGGAAAGCCGGTCGAGGGTGTCGGCCAGGTCCGCCCCCGCACCTGGCGAGATGAACAGCACATGGCAGTCGCCGGCGGCGTCCACACTGTCCATCTGCCGCACGCCGCCGGCGCCGGACGGTTTGACCGGCGCCTCCGGGTTCGGGGCGGACGCCCCGCCCGCCTCCGGCGGCGCGCCGGACAGCAGCCGATCCAGGCTCGCTCCCATGCCGTTGTCATCCCCCAGCACGCAGAAGTTGCATTGTTCCGTGCCCGCGGCCGAGCAGGCGGTGGGCCAGATAACGAACTTGCTCAGGTTGTACACAAAGGCGGCCAGCCGGGCCGGATCGGTCTCCCCGGCCGTCGCCGGCGCCCATGTCAGCGCAAGGGCCAGGGCCGTCCCGGCGATCCACTTGCGCAGGGGGTCGCTCAAGGCAGCGTCTCGACAAAGGCCCGAACCTCGCAGACCCTGCGCCGGGGATCCAGGGCGCGGTAGGGCGGCGTAGCCGCGCCCGAGGGCGGCGCCTCTCCGAGTCCGGCGATCTTCTGAACGAAATCCGCGGGCAGGGGGCCGTTGGCCGCCCTTCCCGCCACCCCGGCCCGGATGATCCCCATCAGGTGGTGATTGACATTGCGGGCCCGCATCCGGGACAACACCCGGTTATACAGGCGCCGCTGCTGAATGGAATTGTCGGGGGCTTGGAGAGCCTCCGGTGGCGCGTTGATCCGGATTTCCCGCTCCAGGGTGGTGCCGGAGGCGATGGGGTATTCATCCGTGTGGCCGGTGGTTCGCAGGGTGATCCGAAGGGGCGCGGCGCCGTCCCTTTCCCCGATCCGCGCCATGCTTTCAACCACAGCGGCCGCCACACGCTCCAGCGCCGCCAACTGGTCCGGCGCAAGGTCGGCGGTCCGGTGCGCCCCCTCAGGAAAGATGATGCGGCACTGAAATCGCGGGTCTTTGAACCGGGCGATATTCTCCCGTATACTTTCCATGGTCCGGTTGCACTCGCCAATCCGCTCCGCGTCGAATCGGCTCGGATCGCTCCGGATGCCGGCGGCGTAGTCGAGTATCCGCTCCAGGGCGGCAAGGGAGGCGGCCAGCGCGTCGCCTTCCCGGTCCAGGCCGGGCTGTTCCATTTCCGCCCGGATGCGGGCGGCGTCGGTTTCCAGGCGCCCCACCTGAAGCGCCCGGTCTCCCCGAAGGCCGGCGCAGCCGGACAGGACAGCAAGGATCAGCAGGCAGCCCAGCAGCGCCGCCGGGCGATTGAAAACACACGGTCTGCTCATCAAAAAATCCTCCCGCTCATTCCCCTTCCAGGAGTCGGCGTTGTTCCCGGATCAGTTGCTCCATTTCCATGGCCTTCCGCCGATATAGGCGCTCGCTCTGAAAATCGCCGATCAGGTCGTCCAGCCGGCCCAGTCGATCGGCCAGGTCCGGATGGGCCGTTGGCGGAAGGTGGGCGAATTTCATCCGCTCTCCCCGCAGGGCATCGATGATTTGCCCCAGCACGGGCAGCAAGGGGCCATTGACCGGTCTGCCCATGGCCTCCGCCTCGGTCAATTCCTGGTAAAGCGCCATGGAAAGAAACAGGTCGTAGGGAATATTGACGGTGACAATGGCGGCGGCCCCGTCAGATTCTCCGGCCGATTCCCCGGCCGGCCCGGCGGCCTGGCCCGGCTCCGCTCCGATCCAAAGACACAGCAGCGCCATCAGGATCGCGGATCTGAAGGATGCCGCCATCAAGATGCCGCCATCAAAATGCGTAGCGCAGGCCCAGATAGACCTCGCGCAGGGGCTGGGGCGCCCGGGGCGCCACCACGGGAGATCCGTCAAAGGGCGACCCGGCGTAATGCCTGCTGTTGAACAGATTGTCCACCGTCGCCTGGGCGTCGAGCCGGTCCGTGACGTGGTAGATCAGGTTCAAAAAGGCCACCAGGTCGCCGTCGAAGCCATAGGATTCATCCCCGCCCGCCTCGGCGTCGCCGTATTTATAGTTGTCGCGGTCCACATTCACCTCGCCATAATAGCGCAGGGTGAGCCCGGCTGTCCACCTTTCCGCGCTGTATCGGGTGTTGAGGATCAACTTGTGCTCTGAAATCTGGGAGATATCGAAGCCTTCGTCCTCGCCTGTGACGTAGGCGTAAGACAGGGCGCTGGTCAGCCCGCCGATGGAATGGGACACGGACACCTCGCCGCCCTTGCTGATGATCTCGCCCTTGTTGCCGTTGTACTCCACGAATCCGGGGGTGTCCCGGTAGGGGTTGTAATAAGGGTAGCCATCGGCCTGGGCCGGGGCCTCAACCGGGCGGATGATGTTTTCCATCTTGTTGTAGTAAAGCGAGCCCCGGACGAGGAAGTTTCGGGCCAGGGCGTAGGTTATGTCCAGGGAGTAGTTGGTCAGCTCCTCCGGGGCCAGATCCTCGTTGGGGATGTGCATGATGTAGGGGTTGGCGAAGTTTTCATACCTGTAGTAGTTGGTCGGCTGGATATAGGCGGTGCCGTAGAGCAGCTTGATGGTCAGGCCCGTCAAGGGCGTTATGATCAGGCCGGCCCTGGGGTTGATGGTCTCGCTGTATTCCGAGTTGTAGTCGTAGCGCAGGCCGGCGTCGATTTTCAGGTAATCTGAAAAGACATATTCGGCCTGGGCGTACAGCCCCACGTTGTAATAATCCCGCTCCCGAAAGACGGGCTCCCGGAACCCTATTATGCCGAAGGTGTAGCCGTTCGGGTCGGTGAAGTCGGAATAATCCACCTCCAGGTCTCCGTCGGCGTTGAAGGGGTTGGCCAGGTTCCGGGTCTTGGGAAAGGACTCCACATACTCGTAGGAAACGCCGCTGACGATGGAAAAGCGGTCGAACGCGTCCCATGCCGCCTGGATCTCTCCCTTCAGCCAGGACGATTCGGCGTATTTGTAGGCCGGCGCGCCGTCGATCATGTTGCCGTTGGCGTCCTTTTGCACGATATAAAAATTGGTGGCTGTGTTCAACTGGTAATCGCCGGCCGAGACCGTGGCGGTGACGCGGAGTTTTTCTCCCTCGAAGGCGCGGTGGGTCAGGTAGGCGTGGCGCAGATCCTGGCCCCACACGGCGTCCTTCACGTAGCCGTACCGGTCCGGCAGGGAGACGCCGGCGTTGGTTTCCAGCTCGCGCTGCCAGTCGAAGCCCAGGGTGAAGCGCTTGTACCGCAGCTTCATCAGCATGTTCCAGTTCTTGACGGGGTAGGAGTTGTCCAGCTCCCCGAGTTCGCCGGCGTAATGGTTCACGGCGTCATACTCCGGGTAGTCCTCGTGGAGCTTCTGGTCCTCGCCCCGGTAGATCCGGGCCGAGAGCAGCGCGTCCACGTCGTCGCCGAAGGCCTTGCCGAAGGTCAGATCCGCCGTCCAGGCGTCGGCGGTGTCCGAGAAGATCCATCCGCCGGAGGCGCTTACGCCGTCGTAGTCGGCCCCGTCATGGGTGATCAGGTTGATCACGCCGGCGTATGCGTCGGCGCCGTACACGCTGGAGGCCGGCCCGTAAATGATCTCGATGCGCTTGTACGGATGAAGCGGCACGTTGCGGCCGTAGAGGAACTGCTCTCCCGAGGCGGCGCTCTGGCGCTGGCCGTCCTGCAGGATCAGGATCTTCTGGTTGCCGATCACCCCGCGCATGATGACCTGGGTCTTTTGCTCGCCCTGGACGTAATGGGAGACATCGAAGCCGGGCAGGGCCCGGAAGATGTCTTTCAGATCCCGCCAGCCGAAGGCCCGGATCTGATCCTGGCCGATGGAGATGACCGTGGCCGGCGCCTCGGAGATCTTCTGGGCCTTCTTGGATACCGTGGTCACCTCCATGTCGAAGGCTTCTTCCTGGAGCCAGCGCATCTCATCCATGATTTCCGCCTCGATGACGGCGTCCGGCGGGGCAGATTCCGGACCGGGCGCGTCCGCTGGGTTCTGACATGGCGCCGGCGACGGGGCCAGTGTCAGCGCCGCCAGCAAAACCGCAATCAGACATGCTGCTCTCATGTGTTATCTCCTCTTTGGTGTGCGGGGTTCGGCGAAGGGGCCATTGCCGGTCAGGCTCCCCCTCGATAGCATATTTCCGACCGATTTTAAAGCGAAAAACATTTTGGGCTCTTCGCCTTTATTTCGGTTCCCCATTTCCCTCGGGGGAGGGATCGCATGAAGATCTAAGGATACAGAAATCGCATGAAGATCTTAAGGATACAGAAATCGAAGGATAACGAAAAGGAGGACGCCATGCTTTCGGATCATCGGGACGGACGGTAAATCAGCGAATGACGGTCTCTTCGGAAAACCTCCTGATCGATTGCCCGCCCGACCGCTCCAGCTCGGATATCCAGGCCGCGATGCGGTCGGCGCCGTAGGTCCGTCTCCACGCCTCCAGGATCTCTTCCACCGGCGCGTCGGCGTAAACTCCGTGGTAGGCCACATACGTCATGAACCGCCGCCGCTGTTCGTTGAAGGCCTGGAAAACGGCGTCGTCCACCCCGTTGAATTCAAGGGGCGCCACGCCATGCCGGCGGCACAGGGCCGCGTTGAAGGCGGGGGTGGCCTTTACCCATTTGCTGTTCAGGAAAAACTCCGCGTATCCATGAAAGACAAACAGATCCGTTCCCAGAAAATCGATGAGCTGGCGGGTGGCCAGGTGGTTGCGCACCGTGGCGAAGCCGAGCCGGGAGGGGATGCCGAGGGCCCGCCCCAGGGCGCACAGCAGGGCGGCCTTGTTGATGCAGAAGCCGCGGCCGGCCGCCATGACATTGCTGGCCCGGTAGTGTTCGGGCCGGTAAAAGGGGCCGTAGGGGTCGTAGCGGACGGCGTCCCTTGCCCACAGAAAGATCCGGATGGCCCGCTCGGTGTCGGTGGCCGCGTCTGCGGCGGTCTCGACGGCCAGGCGGCGCACCTCGGGGTGGTCCGAATCGATGATGGCCGTCGGCGCTCGCCACGCGGCGTCGGCCGGATCGGCCGGGGCCTCGGGGCGGGCGCTCATGATTCCCGGCCCACTATCAGCTTCTGGCCGGGCTGGATCGGGGTGTCCTTTTTCAGGCCGTTCATGTTCAGCAGCTCCTCCACGGTGACGTTGTAGCGCCGGCTGATCTGGTAGAGGGTTTCGCCCGCGGCCACTGTGTGGTAGGTGGGCCGGGCCTTCACCGTGGCGGGCCGCTTGACCGGCGGCGGGGATTCGGAGGCCGGCTTGTCCGGCGCTTTGGAAACAGTCTCCGCCGGTCGGGCGGCGGTCCGGCTGGAGGGGCGGCTGGGGGGGGCGCCCGTGAGCTGCTGGTGCAGGTGGTCCATTTTTCTTTCCACGGCATCCATGCGGGCGGGCAGGGTTTCGTCCAGGGTGTCCAGGCGGTTGATCACCCCTTCCAGGGTGTCGTCCCGGCGCTCCAGGCGCATCAGCACGGGCTGGATGCCCTCCAGGCGGCTTTCCAGGGTGCCCAGCCGGTCCTCCATTGCCTTGATCCGGTCTTCCGTGTCCGGCCCGCCGGAAAACAGAATGACCGCGATCACAACCAGCGCCGCCAGGGCCGATCCGCCCAGGATCAGCGGCATCTGGATTTCATTCAGGGATTTTCTCATTTTTTTCATTTTCTTCTCTTGGTATCGATGGTGATCCTTCCGCTGTCGCCACATATTCGCTTGCCAATCCATATCATTTGTTTTATTGTGGTTTCAACCCCTTTTCGAAGGGCATGTTATAACTATCCGCAATGATGTGTAAATCTTGAAAATTATGAGAGCTTTTGGTTGCAGATGACAAGGTATTTCAACAGGTTTTGGGCGATGGGGGCGCTGGCGGCCCTCCTGGCCCTGTCGGCGGCGCCGCCGATGACGTCGGAGGCCGCGGCCTCTCCCAGCCTGGCTGTTTCCTACGCGGGAGGCCGGTTCGAGGTGGCCGCGGAGGCCGCGCCCCTCGGGGAGGTGCTGGGGGCCATCATCGCCGCTTATCCGGTGGAGGTGGTGGGCCTGGAGGCGCGGGCGGATGACGCGGTGAGCTTCAGGGCCGGCGGCGATCCGCCCGAGCGGCTGTTCAAGCGCCTGCTGCGGCGGCTGGGGGAGACCAACTACGCCTTGGAGTTCAGCGGCGCCCGGCTCAGCCGGGTCTCCGTCATGCCCGAGTCCCGCGCCGGCGCCGCCGTCCGCCCGGCCGCCCCCCGAGCGGCGCCGGAAGAGTCGGGGGAGATGGTCTCCGTGGTGAGGGTGGACCGGGTGATAGAAGGGTCCCAGGCCAGGAGCCTTGGCATCCAGGAGGGGGATTTCGTGATGGAGTACGACGGCTCGCGCGTACTCCAGCCCGGCCAGTTGATCCGGGAGGTGAGGGACAAGACCGACCGGGAGGGTGTGGAGATGGTGATCATGCGGGATGGCGAGCCCATCCGCCTGGGGCTCAAGGGCGGGTTCATCGGCGTCCACATCGTCCCCCACCGGACGGACAAGGAATCGCTTTTTCCCCATTATTGACGGAAACGACCTTGAAAGAGGAACGCAAAGCATATGGAGAAAACGCCCAGGGATA